>NZ_JZWV01001235.1 GCF_000966975.1 Streptomyces katrae
GCCCACCTCACCGGATACCGGCCCACCGCCGAGACCGAGCGGCTCACCCTGCTCGTCCTCGCCGCCGGCCGGGACCCCGTCCTCGTCGTCCCCGCCCTCGAAGCCCCCGACGCCGCCAAGGCCCCCGGCGCCGGCGCCCTCACCCTGCGCGACTGGACCGACGGCAAGGACCCGTACGCCGTCACCGCCCCGCTCCTCGACGCCGGCGGCCGCTTCGGCGTCAGCGACAACACCTGGGCGCTCCACCTCCTCGGCCTGCAGAAGGAGTTGCCCACCACCTCCTACGCCCCGCTCACCGGGGCCCTGCCCATGCTCCGCGCCGTCAAGGACGACCGCGAACTCGCCCGCCTCGCAGCCGCCGGAGCCCTACGCGCAGATCCTCCACGTCCCCTTCGCCGGCCGCCGCGAGAGCGACGTCGCCGCCGACCTCGCCGGCCTGCTGCGCGCCCACGGCCACTCCCAGGTGGACTTCACCGTCGTAGGCTCCGGCCCCAACGGCGCCAACCCGCACCACGAGGCCGGCGACCGCGTCATCCGGCACGGCGACATGGTCGTCCTCGACTTCGGCGGCCTCAAGCACGAGTACGGCTCCGACATCTCCCGCACCGTGCACGTCGGCGAACCCACCGCCGAGGAACAGCGCGTCCACGACATCGTCCGCGAAGCCCAGCAGGCCGGCTTCGCGGCCGTCCGCCCCGGCGCCGCCTGCCAGGACGTCGACCGCGCCGCCCGCGCCGTCATCACCGAGTTCGGCTACGGCGACCGCTTCATCCACCGCACCGGCCACGGCATCGGCGTCACCACGCACGAGCCGCCGTACATGGTCGAGGGCGAGGAACAGCCCCTCGTCCCCGGCATGTGCTTCTCCGTGGAGCCCGGCGTCTACCTGCCCGGCCGCTTCGGCGTCCGCATCGAGGACATCGTCACCGTCACGGAGGACGGCGGCCGCCGCCTCAACAACGCCCCGCGGGAGCTGGCGATCGTCGAATAGCCCCCCTCCGGCGGGGACTCAAGGCCCCAGCACCACCGCCGACTCGCCCGGCACGTGCAGGCGCCCGTCCGGGCCCGGATGCTCCACCGGCTCCCACGACGCCAGCACCCGCACCCCGTTGCGGCCCAGCGCGACCGTCACCGACTCCGTCCCCAGGTTCACCACCACCCGCACGTCACCCCGCCGGAACGTCAGCCACCGCCGCTCCTCGTCGAAGGCGACCCGGACCGCCGCCAGGTCCGGGTCGCGCAGGTCCGGCTGCGCACGGCGCAGCCGGATCAGCGTCCGGTACCACTCCAGCAGCCAGGCGTGCGACTCCCGCTCGGGCTCGGCCCAGTCCAGGCAGGAGCGGTCCCGGGTCGCCGGATCCTGCGGATCCGGCACTTCTTCCGCCTTCCAGCCGTGCGCCGCGAACTCCCGCCGCCGGCCGCTGCGCACTGCCTCGGCCAGCTCCGGATCGCGGTGGTCGGTGAAGTACTGCCAGGGCGTCCCCGCCCCCCACTCCTCGCCCATGAACAGCATCGGCACGAACGGACCCGTCAGCGCCAGCGTTGCCGCGCAGGCCAGCAGCCCGGGGGACAGCGAGGCGGACAGCCGGTCGCCCAGCGCCCGGTTGCCGACCTGGTCGTGGGTCTGCGTGTAGCCCAGGAAACGGTGCGCGGGGGTGCGGCGGCGGTCCACCGGCCGGCCGTGGGTGCGGCCCCGGAAGGAGGACCAGGTGCCGTCGTGGAAGAAGCCCCGGGTCAGGGTCTTGGCCACCGCGGCCAGTGGGGCGGCGGCGAAGTCGGCGTAGTAGCCCTGGGATTCGCCCGTCAGCGCGGTGTGCAGGGCGTGGTGGAAGTCGTCGTTCCACTGCGCGTGCAGGCCGAGGCCCCCCGCCGCCCGCGGCGTGGTCAGGCGCGGGTCGCACTGGTCGGACTCGGCGATCAGGAACAGCGGCCGCGCCGACTCGGCGGCCAGCGCGTCCACGGCCGCCGACAGCTCCTCCAGGAAGGTCAGCGCCCGCCCGTCGGCCAGCGCGTGCACCGCGTCCAGCCGCAGCCCGTCGACCCGGTAGTCCCGCAGCCAGGCCAGGGCGCTCCCGATCAGGTAGGCCCGCACCTCGTCGGAACCCGGCGCGTCCAGGTTCACCGCGGCGCCCCACGGCGTGTGGTGGGTGTCGGTGAAGTACGGGCCGAAGGCGGGCAGGTGGTTGCCGGAGGGGCCCAGGTGGTTGTGGACCACGTCCAGGACGACCCCCAGGCCCGCCGCGTGCGCCGCCTCCACGAACCGGGCCAGCCCCGCCGGCCCCCCGTACGGCTCGTGCACCGCCCACGGCGCCACCCCGTCGTACCCCCAGCCGTGCCGCCCCGGGAAGGGGCACACCGGCATCAGCTCCACGTGCGTCACGCCCAGCGAGGTCAGGTGCCCCAGGCGGGCGGCCGCGGCGTCGAAGGTGCCCTCGGGGGTGAAGGTGCCGATGTGCAGCTCGTACAGCACCGCGTCCTGCAACGGGAGGCGCGGGGGCGCGGTACGGGGGGTGAGGGGCCCGAAGTCGACCACGGCGGAGAGCCCGTCGGTCCCGTCCGGCAGCCGCCGCCCGCGCGGGTCCGGGCGCACCGCCGTCCCGTCGCCGAGCCGGAACCCGTACCGGTCCCCGTCGGCCGCCGGGGCCTCGACGGTCCACCAGCCCGGGCGGCCGGGGTCCGGGTCGCGCGTCATCTCGTAGTCGGTGTCGTTCAGCCGCAGGGCGACCCGACCTGTCAGCGGTGCCCACACCTCGAACTGCACGGACGGTCCCCTTGTCCTCGGCCGACGTGGCATGCGTATCGTGCCCATCATTCCGGGACCGCCGGGGGAGTTCTGGACACTCCGCACCCGACGGGCCGACAATCACCCTGTGACGTCCAGTTTCGAGTTCCCCGCCTACCCCGTCCCGCGCCTGTCCGACGCGGAACGGGACCGGGCGCTGGGCCAGCTCAGGGAGGGTGCGGCCCTCGGGAAGCTGTCGCACGACACCTTCATGCGCCGGATGGAACTCGCGCTGGTCGCCCGCCGCTCGGAGGACCTGGCCGTGCTCCTGGCCGACCTCCAGACCCGTGAGGGCCCGCTCGGCGCCGAAAGCCCGTGGACCCACCGGCTGTTCGGCTGGGTGGGGCGGGCCTCGGCCGTGTCGGTGGGGGTCCGGCGGGCCTGGCAGGCCGAACGGCTCCCGAAGCTGCTGCTCCCGCATCCGGCCGCCGGCCCGCTGCGGATCGGCCGCGACCCGGGCAACGGGCTGCGCCTCAGCCATGACACCGTCTCGCGGGCGCACGCGGAGCTCAGCCTGCGCGACGGGGTCTGGCTGCTCAAGGACCTCGGCTCCACCAACGGCACCACCGTCAACGGCCGCCGGGTCACGGGGGTGGCCGTGGTGCGGGTCGGGGACCAGGTGGGGTTCGGGCGCATGAGCTTCCGCCTGACGGCCGGCTGACTGCAGCTGACGGACCGGGACCCCGCGCCGCGCGGGAGCCCGGGGGCGGGGGCAGGATGACCTCCCATGGACCACGCCTCCGCACACCGCTCCGAATCCCCCGCCGGCTCACGCATCCGCTTCGCCCGGCCCCAGGACATGTCCCGGCTCGCCGAGCTCATCCACGAGCACGTGGCCTACGAGAAGTCGGCCCCCAGGCCGGCCGGCCTCGCCGAACGCCTCGGGCCCCGGCTGTTCGCCGAGGGGGCCCGGCTCTGGGTACTGCTCGCCGAGACCCCCGACGGCACGGTGGCGGGATACGCCGCCTGCTCGGAGGAGTTCGGGTTCTGGGACGCGTCCCCCTACCTGCACATGGACTGCCTCTACCTGGCGGAGGAGGCACGCGGCCACGGCCTCGGCGCCGCCCTGATGGGGGCCGTGGCGGACCTCGCCCGCGAGCGCGGCCTCGGCCACGTCGAGTGGCAGACCCCGGACTGGAACGAGGGCGCGATCCGCTTCTACGACCGCCTCGACGGCGCCGGCGGCCGGGCCAAGCGCCGCTACGCCTGGCCCGTCTGAACGCACCGGCGGGCGGCGAGGACCGTCCGGGACTGGTGCTCCACCTGCGTGGCCACCGGCACCGGGCGGGCCCGGAAACGGGCCGAGAACTCCTCGCACCACCCCGTCACCAGCCGGTCCAGGGCCGCCTCCGCCGGATGCCCCTGCGCCCGCACCACCCGCAGCAGCATCGCGGCGGCGCGCAGCGACAGGCGCCGCCCGAAGGCGTCGACACTGCTCAGGGCGGCCGTGGTCGCCCCGGCGGGCGTCCCGGGGCCCGTCCAGCCGGCGGTGACCTGCGGGATCAGCCGCAGCGTCCAGTCCACCGCCCGCAGCAGCGCGGCGGCGTCCGGGTCCGCCGCCCCGACCCCCTCGCGCAGCTCGGCGACCCGTGCCGCCTCCCCGGCCAGCCGCCCGGCCAGCCCCCGCAGGGCGCCCCGGGGGTCCGGGTGCGGGGCGGGGTCGTCCACCAGGTCGGAGGCCCACATGGGCACCTCCACGATCGCGGTGGTGGTCGCCCGGTGGCACCAGGTGCTCAGCCGCGTGTCCTCGGAGTGCGAGCCCATGACCCCCGCGTCCGGCATCACGAAGATCCCCGGGCCGGGCGAGGCCCAGCCGGCGGCGTCGGAGGCCCCGGTCTCCACCGGGATCCGCAGCTCGGCGGCCGACTTCCCGAACGGCTCGGCCAGCCCCGGCAGGTCCCGGGTGAGCTGTACCCACGAGCCGCCGAGATCCGTGGCGTGCAGGGACACCTGGAGCACGGGACGCAGCTCGTCGATGAGCCCGGTCAGCGCCACCGTCTCGGGCGGGAGCCGGTCCGGGGGCAGCAACGACGGCGCCCACTCGGGCTGTTCGGGGCCGGGCGGACGGTAGAAGTGCCGGTGGTAGTCGAGGAGGGAGCACGGGCGGGGGGTGCGGTGCAGCTCCGCCCCGTCGGGATCGGCACAGAGCAGGAAGTGCCACCCGGTCCCATCGCCCGGGCCCCCGCTCACCCGCCGCGCGAGCTCCAGTACGGTCGCCCCGCCGACGGGCTCGTTGGCATGCGCCCCGGCGACCACCAGCACCTCACCCGCACCCCGCCCCGCCACGGACAGCACCCACAGGGGCCGCCCGCCCCGCGACTCCCCGACCTGACGCAGCCGCACCCGGGCGGGGTGTTCGTCCGCCATCGCACGGGCGGCCAGGGCGAGTTCGTGCGGGGTGGGATAACGCATGTCACGGAGGAGGCTCACCCCCATGCCATGCCCGCCCCACCCCCGCCCTACTGCACCCGAACATCTTTGCCGGTGCCGCACGGCACGGGGCCCCGCCCTCACCC
>NZ_JZWV01001236.1 GCF_000966975.1 Streptomyces katrae
CTCCTCCACCACCACCCCCCGCACCCCCCTGCGCGTCGCGCTCATCGGCTACGGACTCGCCGGCTCCGTCTTCCACGCCCCGCTCGTGTCCGCGACCGAGGGCCTCGTCCTCGACACCGTCGTCACCTCCGACCCCGGCCGGCAGGCCCAGGCCCGCGAGGAGTACCCCGGCGTCCGCATCGCCGCTTCCGCCGACGAGCTGTGGGAGCGCGCGGCCGACGCCGACGGGGAGAACCGCCTCGGCCTCGTCGTCATCGCCTCCCCCAACAAGACCCACGTCCCGCTCGCCACCGCCGCCCTGACCGCCGGCCTCCCCGTGGTCGTGGACAAGCCGCTCGCCGCCACCGCCGCCGAGGCCCGCGAACTCGCCGCGCTCGCCGAGCGGACCGGCACCTTCCTCTCCGTCTTCCAGAACCGCCGCTGGGACAACGACTTCCTCACCGTCCGCCGCCTCCTCGCAGACGGCGAACTCGGCGAGATCCAGCGCTTCGAGTCCCGCTACGAGCGCTGGCGCCCTCAGCTCAAGGGCGGCTGGCGCGAATCCGGCGCGCCGGAGGAGATCGGCGGCCTGCTGTACGACCTCGGCAGCCACGTCGTCGACCAGGCCCTGGTGCTGTTCGGCCCGGCCGTACGGGTCTACGCGGAGACCGACGTGCGCCGCCCGGGCGCCGAGGCCGACGACGACACGTTCATCGCGATCACGCACGCGAACGGCGTCCGCTCCCACCTCTACGTCAGCGCCACCGCCGCACAGCTCGGCCCGCGCTTCCGCGTCCTCGGCTCGCGGGCCGGCTACGTCAAGTACGGCCTGGACCCCCAGGAGGCCGCGCTGCGCGAGGGGCTGCGGCCGGGCGGCGCGGACGGCCCGGCGTGGGGCGAGGAGCCGGAGCACATGTGGGGGCGGCTCGGCTCCGGCGAATCCCCGCTGACCGGCGGCGGAGTCCCGGTCCCGACGGTCCCGGGCGACTACCCGGCGTACTACGCGGCGGTGGCGGAGGCCCTGCGCACGGGCGGCCCGGCCCCGGTCACCGCGGACGAGGCCGCGCACACCCTGGCGGTACTGGAGGCAGCGCGCCTTTCCTCCCGCAAGGGGTCGGTCGTCGCCGTCTGATCCAGACTGTCGCAAAATCGACGGTTTCAGGACGAACAAACGATCTATCCTGCACAGGCTGCCGATCATCACGCAATGTGAAGAATGGAACCCCACCTGTGAAGCTGCCCCGGATCGCATCGATCGTGGCCACCGCCGCGATAGCCCCGGCCGTCCTGCTCTCCTCGCCCGCCTTCGCCGCCGACGGCGCGGCGGCCGGGCCGTCCAACCCGCCCTCCCCGACCGCACCCGACCAGGGCGCCGAGGGGAAGCCGGCGGCGGACAAGCCGGCCGAGGACCCCCAGGCGGCGAAGGACCGGGCGGCGATCGAGGCGATCCTGGCCGACCCGGCGCGCGGTCCCGGCGTCCGCGAGGCGGCCGCGAAGGCGCTCAAGGGGACACCCGCGCAGATGCGGCAGTTCCTGACGGTCGAGCTGGCGGAGCAGCAGTTCGTCGACGACGAGGTCAAGATCTCCCGGATCCACAACTTCGGCGGTCCCGCCGTGAAGGCGGCCGCGGTCGAGGCCCTCCGCAAGCAGACCCAGGAGGCGTACACCGCGTTCCTGAACGAGGGGCAGCACGCGGCCCGCCTCAAGGACGACCGCGCCGAGCTGGCGCGCATGCTGAACGGCGCCGGCCGGGGCGTCACCAAGGCGGTGAACGAGCTGCTGGACCACGGCACGCGCGAGCAGATCCGCGAGTTCGTCGCCACCGGCCAGCACAAGGTCCGCGCCGAGGACGACCGGGTCGCCCTGTTCGGGATGATCAAGGACGCGGGGCCGGGCCTCAAGGAGGGCATCATCAAGCTCCTGGAGGGCAACCCGACCCCGGAGCAGCTGCGCACCTTCATCACGACCACCCAGCACGAGCTGCGCGACGAAGACAACCAGGTGCTGATCTCGTCCATGGTCAACAAGGCCGGCCCGGAGCTGAAGAAGGCCGCCCTCGCCGCCCTCCAGGGCACGCCCGAGGACCGCGCCGCGTTCCTCAAGACCGGGCAGCACGTGGCCCGGTCCAAGGACGAGGGCCACGGCACCGGCACGGGCACCGGCACCGGCGGCGCCAAGGGCGGTGTCCAGCCGGCCGTCGCCACGGGCACCTCCAAGGGCAACGGCAACACCGCCCCGGCCGGCGGCTCCTCCTCCGGCCCTCTCGCGAGCACCGGCGCCGGTTCCGAGACCACCTGGGCGGCGGGCGCCGGCGCGGCCGCCCTCGCCGCGGGCGCCGGCCTGGTCGTGGCCAACCGCCGCCGCCGCACGTCCGCCGACGGCTGACGGCTGACGGCTGACGGCGCAGGAACGAGAAGGGGCGGGCCGCCCCGGGCAGCCCGCCCCTTCCCCTCGCCCTACGGCGCTACGGCCCTACGCGCCCTTGAACTCCTGGCGCTGGCGCCCGAGACCCTCGATCTCCAGCTCCACGACGTCACCGGCCCGCAGGTACGGCTTCGGCTCCGGCTGGCCCATGGCCACGCCCCCCGGGGTGCCCGTGACGATCACGTCACCGGGGTACAGCGTCATGAACTGGCTCAGGTACCGCACGACCTCACCCACCGGGAAGATCTGGTCCGAGGTGTTGCCGTCCTGCTTGAGCTCGCCGTTGACCCACAGCTTCACGTCCAGGACCTGCGGGTCCGGGATCTCGTCGGCGGTGACCAGCCAGGGGCCGAGCGGGGTGAACGTCTCGCAGTTCTTGCCCTTGTCCCAGGTGCCGCCGCGCTCGATCTGGAACTCGCGCTCCGACACGTCGTTGACCAGGGTGTACCCGCCGACGTGCGCGAGGCCCTCCTCGGCGGAGCCCAGGTAGCGGGCGGTGCTGCCGATGACGACGCCCAGCTCGGCCTCCCAGTCGGTCTTCACGCTGCCGCGCGGGATGAGCACGGTGTCGTCCGGGCCGACCACGGTGTCCGCGGCCTTCAGGAACAGGATCGGCTCGGCCGGCGGCTCCGCACCGACCTCGGCCGCGTGCCCGAAGTAGTTCAGGCCGATACCCACGATCTTGCCGATCCGGCCGACGGGGGAGCCGATGCGCAGCCCCTCCCCGTCGAGCACGGGAAGCTCGCCGGCCGCGGCGGCGTCCCGTACCCGGGACAGCACGGAGTCGTCGGCCAGCAGGGCCCCGTCCACATCCGTGATCAGGCCGGACAGGTCCCGAAGGGTCCCGTCCTGGTCGAGCAGCGCGGGGCGCTCCGACCCAGCGGGTCCGACACGCAGCAGCTTCATGGGCATTCTCCCGTGGTCGTGGGTGGTCGGCCCATGGGCACGCCCAGGGGCCGGCCGATGGGTTGCGGCCATCGGAGGATTGGCTGATCCTCCAAGAAGTCCGACCAATCCGCAAGACCCTGTTCACAGACTGGAACGCCCCACTCCGTCCCCCACCGCAGCCTCCACCGCAGCCCCCACCTGCTCCACCGCCCCCGCCGCTCGGGCGGCCGCTCAGGCGGCAGCGCCGCCGGCCGTCGGCCGGGCCGCCCGCCGCTGGAGCCAGGCACGCTCGGCGACCGACCAGGCCGTGGTGGTCAGCAGGTACAGCCCGGCGGCCAGCGGCACGACGGCGGCCGTGATCAGCGTCCCGAACGACAGCAGGGGCAGTACGCCACCCAGCTTGCGCATCGCGGCCAGCTGCTCGGCGGTCGGCGCGGCCAGGGCGCCTCCCGCGCCTTGCCCCTGCCTTGCCCCTGCCCCTTCCCCTTCCCGTTCCCCTTCGGCGGCACGGGCGCCACGACCGGCGCGGCCGCCGCGGCCCGCCGTCCCCGCACCGCACTCCACGCCGCCACCACCGCGATCGCGGCGAACAGCCCGAGGAACACCAGCCCCTGCGGCCCGAACACACCGCCCGCCTCCAGCGCCCCGGACCACCGGGCCCCGAGGGGCGCGGCGAACAGCCGGTGACCCAGCAGCTCGTCCCCCGAGGAGAACGACTGGTACATCAGGTAGAACACCGGCAGCTGCAGGAGCATCGGCAGGCACCCCGCCCCCGGGGTCGCCGCACGGAACGCGGCACGGCCCAGCGGGTACAGGGCGAACCGTACGAGCAGGGTGAACAGCACGATCGCGGCAGCGGTCGCGGACTCGGCCAGTACCGGCTCCAGGAGCCGGCCCAGCTCGGCAACGAGATGAGTGAAAACGGACACGCGGGCCCTCCGAGGGGTCTCGTCGAACGTCGAAAGAAGGTGCATTTCGGCGTGACGACCCGCGAGGGGCGACAACAGCGATCAGTCAGCAGAAGAGCAGAAGGCAGCGGACACTGCGCGCCCCTACGCGGCCGTCGGGACCAGACGGCCGGGCGCCCTGGGCCGCGACCGGCCCGAAGCGTCGGGATCGCGCTGCGGCAGGAACGCCGTGCGCTGCTCGCGATCACGGATCGCGGTACGTATTCGGTGCGGCGGAACAGGCCGCACGAGGCATGCCGCCACCAGCACGGCCGCCCCCACGGCGACCACCGCGGCCAGGGCGACCACCCCGGCCGCCAGCCCGGCCTCCCCGGACAGCATCCCGAGGACCCCGCCGAGCAGCAGCAGCGCGACGAGCAAGCGAGCCGCGCGGGAGCCCTCGTGGAACAAGAAGGAGGACACGCTGAACCGCCGGACCTCAACCGCACGACCCACGCGAACCACCCCCTCACCTCACCAGAACTCACGACCGATCGATCGCCAGCCCCTCGATCCTAACGGCCCACACTGACAACGCTTCTGAGTTCCCCCCAGACGACCATCCGGTACTTGGAGGTGTACTCCGGCGTACACGTCGTCAGCGTGATGTAGGACCCCGCCTCCTGATACCCGTACCCCGGCTTGACCCCACTGCGCGGCACCGGCGCGATCACCCCCACGTCCCCCGGGCTCGTCTCCGCCAGCACCTTCCCCACCACGTACGCGTACCGCCGCCCCCGCAGGTCGACGAGCACCTCGTCACCCTCCCGCAGCCGGTTCAGGTACCGGAACGGCTCCCCGTGCGTGTTCCGGTGCCCGGCCAGCGCGAAGTTCCCCTCCGCCCCCGGCTGCGCCGTCCCCGGGTAGTGCCCGACGTACCCCTTGTCCAGCACGGCCCGCCGGTCGACCCCCTCCGCGACGGGCACGGCCAGCCCGAGCCGCGGAATCCGCAGCACCCCGTACGCCTCGTCCCGCACCGGTCCGGAGG
>NZ_JZWV01001237.1 GCF_000966975.1 Streptomyces katrae
CGCCGGGCCCGTCGCCCCCGCCGCCCTGCGCCGGGACGCGGCGGTGCTGGAGGTGGCCGACGCCGCGCTGACCATGGCCACGGCCGCCTCCCTCGCCGTCCACGGCCGCGCCGAGCCGGCCCGGGTGCTGCCCGGCCGGTTCTGGTACGCCCGGACGCCCGCGCCGCTGCTGTGGTGGCACCGGATCCGGGGGCACGCCGTGCGCCGGTCGGTGTTCTTCCAGAACGCGGTGCGGATCGGCCTCGCGCTGGCGGCGGCCCGGCTGGTCGCGGGGCTGGACACGCTGCCGCACGGGTTCTGGGCCATGCTGGCCACGCTCTCCCTGACACGGACCACCGTCGGCGAGACCTGGGGCACCATCCGGGTGGCGCTGGCCGGCACCTTCGCCGGCGCGCTGTTCACCGCCGGGCTGCTGACCCTGGCCGGTCCGCACACGACCGTGTACGCCGTGCTGCTCCCGCTCTGGATGCTCTTCGCGTTCACGGTGGGACCCGTCCGGGGCGTGGGCTGGGCGCAGGGGCTCTTCACCGTGCTGGTGGCGATGGTCTTCGCGCAGATGGCGCCGGCGACCTGGCGGCTGGCCGGGGTCCGGCTGCTGGACTGATGCGCCGGGCGGCCGAGGTCGTGGTCGCGACGGGGGCCTCGGTCGCGGCGGGCGGCGCGGGCGGGGGAGCGGCGGCCGGGCGGGGGTACCGGTCCCTGCGGCACGCGCTGATCCTGGCGGAGTCGGCCTACGCGCAGTACCAGAGCGAGCCGCAGCACTTCGGGGCCGCCGCCCCGCGCCCGCCCGGGCCCGACTGGCAGGCGGCCCTGATGGCGGGGCACCACACCCTGTGGGGCGCGGACCGGCTGACGACGGCCCGGGAGCCGCCCCCGCCACCCGGTCCGGTGCCGGGCCCGGGACGGCCCTCCCCGCCTTCGGGCCCCACCGGGCC
>NZ_JZWV01001246.1 GCF_000966975.1 Streptomyces katrae
GCGATCGGCAAGGCCGAGCCCGTCGGCCTGTTCGTGGAGACCTTCGGCACCGGCGCCCTGCCCGACGAGCGGATCCAGGAGGCGGTCTCCGCCGTCTTCGACCTCCGCCCGGCCGCGATCGTCCGCGACCTCGACCTGCTGCGGCCCATCTACGCGCAGACCGCCGCCTACGGCCACTTCGGCCGCGAGCTCCCCGAGTTCACCTGGGAG
>NZ_JZWV01001247.1 GCF_000966975.1 Streptomyces katrae
ACGGCCACTTCGGCCGCGAGCTCCCCGAGTTCACCTGGGAGCGCACCGACCGCGTGCACGCGCTGCGCAAGGCAGCCGGAGTCTGACATGCGGATCGCTGTCACGGGTTCCATCGCGACCGATCACCTGATGACCTTCCCCGGCCGGTTCGCCGAGCAGCTGCTGGCGGACCGGCTGGACCGGGTCTCCCTGTCCTTCCTCGCCGACCACCTGGACGTGCGGCGCGGCGGCGTGGCGGCGAACATCGCCTTCGGCCTGGGCGTGCTGGGACTGCGCCCCCTGCTGGTGGGTGCCGTGGGCGCGGACTTCGAGCCGTACCGGGTGTGGCTCAAGGACCACGGAGTGGACACCGACTCCGTACGGGTCAGCGACACCCTCCACACGGCCCGCTTCGTCTGCACCACCGACGAGGAACAGAACCAGATCGCCACCTTCTACGCGGGCGCCATGGCCGAAGCCCGCGAGATCGACCTGCACGAGGTCTTCGTCCGCACCGGCCGGCCCGACCTGGTGCTCGTCTCCCCGGACGACCCGCGGGCCATGCTCCGCCACACCCGCGCCTGCCGCGAACTGGGCGTCCCCTTCGCCTCCGACCCCTCCCAGCAGCTCGCCCGGCTCACCCGGGACGAGGTGCTGGAACTCATCGACGGCGCGACCCGGCTCTTCACCAACGAGTACGAGTCCGCCCTGCTCCTCGAACGCTCCGGGCTCACCGAGGAGCAGGTCCTGGAACGGGTCGGCTCCTGGGTCACCACCCGCGGCGAGGACGGGGTGCGCATCCGCACCGCGTCCGGCGCGGAACTGACCGTGCCGGCGGTGCCCGTCACGGCCGTGGTCGACCCCACCGGCGTCGGCGACGCCTTCCGGGCCGGGTTCCTCGCCGGCACGGCCCGGGGCCTGCCCGAGCAGTACGCGGCCCAGCTGGGCTGCGCGGTCGCGGCGACCGTACTCGACCACGCCGGCACCCAGGAGTACCGGCTGACCCGGGACGCCCTGCTGGCCCGGCTGCGCTCCGCCTACGGGCCGCGGAGCGAAGAGGAACTGTCGGAACTCCTGAGGGGACTGGGATGAGATGAGACGGTCACTGAGGGAGGAGTTCGCGACCCGGGTGGTGGTCGCGGACGGGGCGATGGGCACGATGCTCCAGGCCGCCGACCCCACCATGGACGACTTCCTGGGGCTGGAGGGCTGCAACGAGATCCTCAACGTCACCCGCCCCGACATCGTCCGCTCGGTGCACGACGCCTACTTCGCGGTCGGCGTGGACTGCGTCGAGACGAACACCTTCGGCACGAACCTGTCCGCGCTGGCGGAGTACGGGGTCGAGGAGCGGATCTACGAGCTCGCCGAGGCCGGCGCCCGCATCGCCCGCGAGTCCGCGGACGCCTTCACGGCGGCCGACGGCAGGCCCCGCTGGGTCCTGGGCTCCATGGGCCCGGGCACCAAGCTCCCCACCCTCGGGCACATCGCCTACGACCGTCTGCGCGCGGCCTACCAGGAGAACGCGGAGGGCCTGATCCGCGGCGGCGCGGACGCCCTCCTCGTCGAGACCACCCAGGACCTCCTCCAGACGAAGGCCGCCGTCATCGGCGCGCGGCGGGCCCTGGACTGGTGCGGGATGGGGGACCTTCCCCTGATCGTGCAGGTCACGGTGGAGGCGACCGGCACGATGCTGCTG
>NZ_JZWV01001238.1 GCF_000966975.1 Streptomyces katrae
GCCTTCGGGCCCCCCCGGGCCCGTGCCGGAGCCGGGCCTGCCGTCGGGGCCGGCCGGGCCCGTGCCGGGGCCCCCGCCTCCGGAACCTGCCGGGTCCGGGCCGGGGCCGGGCGGAGGGGGTGCCGCGGCCGGGCCGACTGAGCCTCCGCGCTCGGGCCCGCCCTCGCGGGGGCCCGTCGAAGCCGTGGCGGAGCCGCAGTCGGCCGGGCCGGTGCCGAGCCCGCCGCCTCCCGGGCCTGCCGTGCCGGAGCCGGGTCTGCCGTCGGGGCCGGCCGCGGCGGGTGTCGCCGTGCCACCGCCCCTGGACCCGGAGGCGGCCGAGGGGCTGGCCGGGCTCGGGGACCGGGTGGCCGGGCGGATGTTGCTGGTGTCGGCGCACCTGGACCCGGGCGGGGACACCCCGCC
>NZ_JZWV01001239.1 GCF_000966975.1 Streptomyces katrae
CACCCCGCCGGTGCCGGCGCCGCTGCGGGACCCGGCGTACCGGGGATTCGCGGCGGAGCCGCCCGGCGCGCCGCGCCGCTACTACGCGGCGGTCTCCTGGCTGGACTCCCTCATGACCGACCTGGAGCGGGTCACGGCGCCGGAGGGCGGATCCCGGTGACCGGTTCCGCCGGGCGCGGCCCCGGGGCCGCCGCCCGCTCCAGGGCCTCCAGGACGGTGTCGCGGAACAGGGTGGTCTTGTAGCCGGTGTGCGGCAGGGGCCGGCAGCGCCCGAGCACCGTCGACGCGGCCTCGGCGAGGACCCCGGGGG
>NZ_JZWV01001240.1 GCF_000966975.1 Streptomyces katrae
GCCTCGGCGAGGACCCCGGGGGTGGCCTCCCGGCCGGTCAGGGCCGCCTCCACCTCCGGCAGCCGCAGCGGGACCCGGGCCACCCCGCCCGCCGCCACGGCTGCGCGGGTGATGACGGAGCCCTGGAGCGCCAGCCGGGCCACGGCCTCGACCAGGGGCCATTCGGCGCGCGCCCGGCTGATGGCTCGGTGGCAGGCGGCGCGTTCGCCCGGCAGCGCGGCGGGCAGCCGCACCGAGGTGAGGACC
>NZ_JZWV01001241.1 GCF_000966975.1 Streptomyces katrae
AGCCGCACCGAGGTGAGGACCCGGCCGGGCGCCAGCAGGTGGTCGGCGTCGTGGAGCCGGCTGCCGTCCCCGTACAACGCGGCCACGGGGCGCGGGGATTGACCGTGCACCTCGGCCTCCGCGTCATAGGTGAGCAGGGCCACGGCGAGGGTGGAGGGGTGCGGGGCCACGCACGGGCCGTCCCCGGCGACCACCCCGTAGTGGTGGTCCCCCTCGCGGGCGGGGCAGTCGGTGCCGCCCTTCTGCAGGCAGCCGATGTGCGGGTTGCGGTAGTACCAGCAGCGGTTGCGCTGCAGCAGGTTGCCGCCCAGGGTCCCGGCGGCGCGGACCTGCGGGGTGGCGGTGCCGCCCGCCGCGAGGGCCAGCGCGGGCCAGCCCTCCCGGACCCGGGGGTCGCCGGCGAGCTCGGCGAGGGTGGTCAGGGCGCCCACGCGCAGCCCGCCGCCGGGCAGGGCGGTCGTGCCCCGGAGGTGGGAGACCCCGGACAGGTCGGTGAACGGGCCCGGGGAGATCCCGGAGCGCTGCCGGGCGGTGGTGTCGGTCCCGCCGGCGCGCAGCTCCCCGCCGCGCGCCAGGACGGCGGCCGACAGATCGGTGAGGGCGGGCTCGGTGCTCACGGACGCAGTCCTTCCAGGAGCCGGTCGGGGCGGATGGGCAGGTCGTACGGGCGCCAGCCGGTGGCGTCGTACACGGCGTTGGCCAGGGCGGCCGCGGTGGGCAGGGTGGCGACCTCCCCCAGGCCGACCCCGCCGCCGGGGACGTGCTCGAAGCCCTCCTGGTGGAAGTGGACGGTGATCTCGGGGGTGTCGCCGATGCCGGGGATCCGGTAGTCCTCCAGGTTCTCGGTCAGCACCCGGCCGGTCAGGGGATCGGTGCGCCGCTCCTCGTACAGCGCGTAGCCGACGCCCTGGACGACGGCGCCCTCGCACTGGTTGCGGGCGAGGCGGTCCTCGTGGATCCGGCCTGCGGAGATGCCGCTCCACACGCGCAGCGCGCGGGTCCGGCCCAGCCGGGTGTCCACCTCGACCTCGGCGACCTGGACCGATCCGGTGAACCCCCGGCCGACCGCCAGGCCGCCCAGGGTGAAGGGGAGGGCGAAGCCGCGCCGGTCGCGCGGCCGTTTGCCGGTGACGCGGGTGCCGTGGGCGGAGTCCAGGCGGGAGGCGACGTCGCCGCCGCCGAGTGCGGCGCGCAGCCGTGCGGCGGCGTCCCGGGCGGCGGGGGCGAGCGAGGGGGTGGTGCGGCTGCCTCCGGAGACCGGGCCGTGTACGGGTCCGCTCCGGCCGATCTCCACGCGGACCCGGCCCTCCTCGATGCCGAGTCCGTCGGCGACGGCCCGCCGCAGGACGCTGCGGGCGCCGGTGCC
The DNA here is from genome assembly GCF_000966975.1 of Streptomyces katrae. Classification (GTDB taxonomy): domain Bacteria; phylum Actinomycetota; class Actinomycetes; order Streptomycetales; family Streptomycetaceae; genus Streptomyces; species Streptomyces katrae. The sequence goes on from NZ_JZWV01001241.1 coordinate 1,367, forward strand.
CATGTCCTGGACGGCGCTGCGGGCGACGACCGTCCCCTCCTCGACGGTGAGTTCGACCTCGGTGGCGGGGTCGACGAAGTAGAGCCAGTTGGCCGCGGCCACGCCGACGCCGCGCCGGTAGCGGCCCGTGCCGCCGCGCCGCACGTCGTTCCAGACGGGCAGCGCGGCCGCCCAGTCGTACAGGGCTCGGCGCTTGGAGTTGCCGTCCCATTGGCGGCGCAGGTCGATCGGGTCGTGGCCGAGCCGGTGGGCCATCTCGTCGACGGCCTGTTCCAGCGCCCAGCACAGCGGGGGTCCGCCCGGGCCGCGGAAGGGCGCGCCCGGGGGCCGGTTGGTGACGGTGTCGAAGTCGCGCAGCCGGCGCGGGGCGCGGCCGTACATGAACCGGGCCAGTGCGGCCACGGTGCCGCCGACGGAGACCCCGCCGTCGCTGTCGGCGTCGACGGCCAGCGCCGAGAGGTCCCCCGCGGTGTCGGCGGCCATCGCCAGCCGGATCCGGGTGGCGGGCCGGTAGCCGCCGTCGGTGAGCTCCTCGTCGCGGTCGAGCGAGACCCGGACGGGGGCGCCGTACAGCCGGGACAGCTCCACGGCGGCGACGACGTCGGTGGTCAGCCCCATCTTGGAGCCGAAGCCGCCGCCCACGTGCGGGGCGCCGGCGACGACCCGTTCGGGGGGCAGGCCCCAGCGTTCGGCGGCGAGCTGCGCCACGCGCTGGACGGCCTGGGTGGACAGCTCCAGGCGGAGGGTGCCGTCGCTCCAGTGGGCCAGGGCGGCGTGCGGTTCGAGCGGGGTGTGGCTCTGGGCGGCGGTCGTGTACACCCCTTCGACCAGCCGCTCGGGGGCCTTGGCGCGGGCCTTGAGGATCCGGCGCACGGCCTCGCCGCCGCGTTTGTTCATGCTCACCGGTCCCCGCCGGTTGCCCTCCCATTTCGCGGGCAGCCCGAGGCCGCCCTCCCCGGAGCTGGGCGCCTGTTTGCGGGCCGCCTTGTCCGCGTACACCAGCGGGCCCTCGCCGGCCCTGGCCCGTCGTACGTCGAGCGCCGCCGGCCGTACCTCGTATTCCACGACGACCTTCGCGGCGGCCGCCCGCGCCGCCGCCCGGGTCGGCGCGGCCACGGCGGCCACCGGCTGGCCGACGTAGCGGACCACCCCGTCGGACGGGAGCAGCCGCACCAGCGGGAGGTCGCCGGCGTCGAGGGAGCGGACGAGGGCGTGTGCGTGCGGGGAGCGGATCACCACCCCCTCCAGCAGCCCCTCGGGGCGCAGGTCGGTGGTGTACCGGGCCGTGCCGGAGGCCTTCTCCGGGGCCTCGGCGCGCGGGGGCGCGGCGGCGGGGTCCGGTTCGGCGTCGTACTCGCCCGCACAGGCGGCGGCCACCGCGTCGAAGATCCGCTCGTAGGCGCCGCAGCGGCACAGGTGGCCGGCCAGGGCGTCGGCGATCCGCTCGCGGCCGGGCGCGGTGCGGCCGTGCCCGGAGCGCCACCGGTCGTGGAACGCGGCCGCCTCGACGACGAACCCGGGGGTGCAGTAGCCGCATTGGAGGGCGTCGCGGCCGGCGAAGGCGCGGGCCACGGGATGGCCGGCGAGGCCCTCCGCCGTCGTCACCCGGCATCCGGCGAGCCGGGCGGCGGGGGTGAGGCAGGAGACCCGGGGCTCTCCGTCGACCTGGACGGTGCAGGCGCCGCAGACCCCGCCCGCGCAGACCAGCTTGGTGCCGGTGAGGCCGAGCCGGTCGCGCAGCACCTCCACGGCCGTCGGGTCGTCGTCGGTGTCGGCCGTGTGCGGGACGCCATTGACCTCGAACTCCACGGGACGCACTCCTCCGGGCCGGGTGGCGACCGCCGGGCCCGCGCGCTCACCTTCACGTCCTTGATATCCCGCCGGGGCGGCCGCCGCAGCGCACCCGCGCCCGGCGCAGGGCTGTGCGGGTGACGGGCGCGGGCCTCGCGGATCGAGTCCCGCTCGAGCGCCCGACCGCAGCCTTACATACCCCCCACGGGTATGCTAACTTGCATCGCGAAGGTACCCCCTGGGGGTATAGGACAAGGAAGGGCCAGGGCAATGTCAACCGTCAATCCCCGGCGCTGGTGGGCACTTGGCGTGCTTGCCGCCGCTCAGTTCATGGTGATCATGGACACCTCGATCATCGGGGTGGCGCTCCCCGAGATGCAGAAGGACCTGGGCTTCTCCCAGGGCGAGCTCCAGTGGGTCTTCAACGCCTACGTCATCGTCTTCGGCGGCTTACTGCTGCTCGGCGGGCGGCTCTCCGACCTGTTCGGGGCGCGCAAGATCTTCGCCACCGGCTGGGTCGTCATGATCGTCGGCTCCGTCCTCGCGGCGGCCGCGCAGAGCGCCTCGGTGGAGATCGCCGGCCGGGCCGTCCAGGGAGTCGGCGGCGCGCTGATCGCGCCCTCGGCCATGACCCTCCTGATGATGCTCTTCGGGCACAACCCGAAGGAGCTCGGCAAGGCGATGGCCCTCTACGGTGCCGCCGCCCCCGCCGGCGGCACCGCCGGCGTGTTCCTCGGCGGCGTGTTCACCGAGTGGGTGAGCTGGCCCTGGTGCTTCATCATCTACGTCCCGATCGGCGTGGTCACCCTCGCCCTGACGAAGCTGCTGCCCGCCGTCCAGTCCCGCCGCGGCTCCGTGGACGTCCTCGGCGCCATCGCCGTCACCGCCGGGCTCGCGCTCGCCGTCTTCGCCGTCGTCCGCGCCCCCGAGTTCGGCTGGGGCTCCACCGCCACCGTGCTGGAGCTGATCGGCGCCGCCGTCCTCCTCGTCCTCTTCTTCGTGATCCAGAAGACCACCCGCGAGCCGCTCATGCCGCTCAGCGTGTGGCGGATCCCGCGCCTGGGCTCGGGCAACCTGGCCATGACCCTGCTCGGCGCCGCCTGGATCCCGATGTGGTACTTCCTCAACCTGTACCTCCAGCAGGTCCTCGGCTACGGCGCCTTCGCCTCCGGCGCGGCCCTGCTCCCGATGACCATCCTGCTGATGATCTTCATGACGGCCATCACCGCCCGCCTCATGGGCCGCTTCGGGGCGAAGCCGCTGATCGTCGGCGGCCTGGTGGCCCTCGCCCTCGGCCTGCTCTGGCTCTCCGCGGTCGAGCCGACCGGCACCTTCCTGGTCGACGTCCTGCCCGCCTCGCTCGTCGCCGCGCTCGGCATGGCGCTCGCCTACATCCCGGCGATGATCGCCTCGATGTCCGGCGCCCCGCAGGAGCAGGCTGGCCTGGCCTCCGGCATCGTCAACACCACCTACAACGTGGGCTCGGCCCTCGGCCTGGCCGCGCTGACCGCCCTCGCCACCACCCAGGGCGCCGGTGAACTGGGCAACCTCCCCGCCCTCACCGACGGGTTCAGCTCCGCCTTCATCGCCGCCGCGGTCATCGCCGCCGTCGGCGCGGTGGTCACGCTCCTCGCCATGAAGAGCGACAAGGCCGTCGCGGCCGCCGCCCCGGCCGCCGACGCCCCGGCGTCGCAGGGCCAGACGGCGGGGGTCTGACGTACGGGGACGCCCCGTGCTCACCCCAGGGGTCGCCCGACGTCCTCCCCGGACGTCGGGCGGCCCCTTTTCCTCACCCCGACGAAGACAGGGAGACCCTCGATGAAGGACATCCGCACCCGGGCCGTGCACGTGGCCCACGAGCTCGAAGTCCCCGCCAGCCGGCCGCTGTCCGTACCGCTCGTACAGTCCTCCGCCTTCGCCTTCGACTCGGCCGACGAACTGGCCCGCGCCATGGCCGGACCCGACGGCGACTACGTCTACAGCCGCCGCGGCAACCCCACCGTGCGCGCGCTGGAGCGCACCCTCGCCGGCCTGGAGGGCGGGGCCTC
>NZ_JZWV01001242.1 GCF_000966975.1 Streptomyces katrae
GCCTGGAGGGCGGGGCCTCCGCCATCGCCTTCGCCTCCGGGATGGGCGCCATCAGCGGGGTCCTGCTCGCCCTGCTGCGCCCCGGCGACCAGGTGATCGCGCAGCGCTGCCTGTACGGGGGCACGTACGCGGCGCTGAGCGACCTCGCCGAGCGCTACGGGGTCCGGGTCGACTACATCGGCGGTGACGACGCGGGGGAGTTCGAGGCGCTCGCCGGACCCCGCACCCGGCTGCTCGTCCTGGAGACCATCGCCAACCCCACCGGCCAGGTCCCCGACCTGCCCGGGCTGCTGGCCGCGGCCCGGCGCCTGGGCGTGCTCAGCGCCGTGGACAACTCGCTGGCCTCGCCGGTGCTGTGCCGTCCGATCGAACACGGCGCCGACATCGTGCTCCACTCCACCACCAAGTACCTCGCCGGCCACTCCGACGTCCTCGGCGGGGCGGCCGTCTTCGCCGACGACGCCCTGCGCCGGGAGGTCTGGCCGCGCACGGTCGAACTCGGCGCCAGCGCCGACCCGTTCGCCGTCTGGCTCACCCTGCGGGGGATCGCCACGCTGCCGCTGCGGATGCGCGAGCACTGCGCCAACGCGGGCCTGCTCGCGCAGCGGCTGGCGGACCACCCCGCCGTGGCGGCCGTCCACTGGCCGTGGCTGAGAACGCACCCCTCGTACGCCCTGGCCCGCAAGGTGCTCTCCGGCGGCGGCGGGCTGCTCTCCTTCGAGCTGCACGGCGGCCGGGAGGCGGGCCGCGCCTTCGTCGAGGGGGTCCGCCTCGCCCGGCTCGCGCTCTCGCTCGGCGGGGTCGAGACGCTGGTCACGCACCCTGCCAGCACCTCCCACCGCGAGCTGGACGAGGGCGCGTTGGCGCGCGCGGGGATCGGCCCGGGCCTGGTGCGGATGTCGGTCGGCATCGAGGACCCGGAGGACCTCTGGCAGGACGCTGAACAGGCACTGCGGTCTTCTTTTGGGTTGACAAAATAAGCGGCCAATTCGTAGATTGGTTCACGCCAGAGAAAACCACTCCTCTACGTCAAGGGGGGCGCGTGATGCGCTATTTCGAGGACTTCCGGACCGGTGACGTCCACGAGCTGGGGACCATCACCGTCACGACGGAGGAGGTGCTGGAGTTCGGCCGGCGCTTCGACCCGCAGCCCTTCCACACCGACCCGGAGCTCGCCGCGCAGACCCCGTTCGGCGGCCTCATCGCCAGCGGCTGGCACAGCGCCTCGATGTTCATGCGCCGCTACGTCGACGGACTGCTCGCCTACAGCGCCTGTACCGGCTCGCCGGGCGTCGACGAGATCCGCTACCTGCGGCCCGTCCGGCCCGGCGACGTGCTCACGGCGCGCGTCGAGATCCTCGGCTCGCGCCCCTCGCCGTTCAACCCCACCACCGGCGTCGTCCAGCCCAAGTGCACGCTGTCCGACGCCGAGGGGAACGTCGTCTTCAGCATGGTCCTGCACAGCATCTTCCAGCGCCGGCCCGCCGCATGCTCCACCGCGCACCCCTGCGCCGCGGAGGACCCGGTGGTCCGCGTGAGCTCCCTGGCCTAGGGCCGCCCCCGCGCCCGCCCCTCCCCGTCCGCCGAAGTGAAGGGAGCCTCCCGTGGAGGCCGTATCCCGCACCGCCCAGTGGACCGCCGCCGCGCGGGCCCTGGAAACCGACCGCGAAGACCGGCTGTTCGCCGATCCGTACGCCCGCACCGTCGCCGACACCATCGGCTTCGAACTGCTGGAGCGCTACGCCGGAGCCGGCACCGTGCCGTTCCTCGCCATCCGCACCACCTACCTGGACCGGCAGATCGTCCGCACCGTCCAGGAGCACGGCATCCGCCAGGTCGTGTTCCTCGCCGCCGGCATGGACACCCGCTTCTACCGGCTGCCCTGGCCCGACGGCGTCACCGTCTACGAACTCGACCGCCCCGCCCTGCTGGAGGCCAAGGCCGAGATGCTCGCCGGCGAACCGCAGCCGGCCGGACGCACCCGCACCGCCGTCCCCGTCGACCTCACCCAGGACTGGACCGGCCCCCTCAAGGAGGCCGGCTGGCGCTCCGACGAGCCCGTGCTGTGGGTCGTCGAGGGCCTCCTCTTCTTCCTCCCCGAGCTCGCCGTCCGCAACCTGATCTCCACCCTCGCCGGACACTCCGCACCCGGCTCGGTCCTCCTCGGCGACGTCATCAGCAAGGCCGCCCTGGAGAACCCGCTCTCCCGCCCCTTCCTGAAGTGCCTGGAAGAGGACGGGAACCCGTGGCTGTTCGGCACCGAGACCCCCGAGCAGCTCCTCGCCGACTGCGGCTGGGACGTCCGCGAGGTCCGCCAGCCCGGCGAGGACGGCGCCCACTTCGACCGCTGGCCCTACCCGGTCCCCGCGCGCACCGTCCCGGGCGTCCCCCGGTCCTTCCTGTTCACCTGCGACCTTCCGACCACCGAGGTGAGAGCGGCATGAGCGCCACCCACGACTTCCACCAGCGCGTCATCAGCGACGCCGGCGCCGCCGTACGCGGCCTCACCGTCGCCCTCGGCGAGCGGCTCGGCCTCTACCGCGCCCTGGCCGAGGCCGGCCCGCTCACCCCCGCCGCCCTCGCCGAGCGCACGGCGATCCACCCCCGCTACGCCGAGGAGTGGCTGCACGCCCAGCTGAGCGCCGGCTACGTCGAGCGCGACCCGGACACCGGCGCCTACTCCCTGCCCGCCGACCACGCGCCGGTGCTCGCCGACCCGAACGCGATCACCTTCGCCGCCGGCTTCTTCACCGCCCTCAAGGCCCTCTACGGCACCGAGGACC
>NZ_JZWV01001243.1 GCF_000966975.1 Streptomyces katrae
GCCCTCTACGGCACCGAGGACCTCCTCGTCGACGCCTACCGCACCGGCGACGGCGTCGGCTGGGCCGAACACGACCCGGCCCTCGACACCGGCATGGGCAGCTTCTTCCAGCCCACCTACGAACACCGCCTCGTCGCCGACTGGCTGCCCTCCCTCACCGGAGTCACCGCCAAGCTGGCCGCGGGCGGCACCGTCGCCGACGTCGGCTGCGGCGTCGGCCACACCACGCTGCTCATCGCGAAGGCCTTCCCGCAGGCCACCGTCCACGGCTTCGACTACTCCGAAGAGGCCATCGCGATCGCCCGCGGACTCGCCGAGGAGGCCGGCCTCTCCGACCGCGTCGTCTTCGACGTCGCCTCCGCCGACGACTACCCCGGCACCGGCTACGACCTGGTCACCTTCTTCAACGCCCTGCACGACATGGGCGACCCGGTCTCCGCCGCCCAGCACGTGCACAAGTCCCTGGACGCCGACGGCACCTGGATGCTCGTCGAGTCCAACGTGTCACCCGACGACATCGACACCCAGACCCCCGCCGCCCGCATGTTCATGGCCCTCTCCGCCGTGATGTGCCTGCCCGTGGCCGTCGCCCAGCGCGGCCCCCACGCGCTCGGCAACCACTCCGGTGAACAGGCCTTCCGCGCCATCGCCGAAGAGGCCGGATTCACCCGCTGGCGCCGCGCGACCGAGACCCCGGTCAACGCCGTCTACGAGGTCCGCCCCTAGCGCCCACGAGGTCCGTCCCTAGCGCCCGGCCCGCCGGCCCCGGGGCCCGCACGCCCCCCGCCTTCACCACCACCCCGAGGAGTCACCATGGGCGTCAGCGCCCCCCTGCCGGTCAATGACCGGTTCCTGGAAGTCCTGGAACGCCTGAGCCACCGCTCCATCGAGGAGTACTACAACCCGTACCAGCAGTTCGACTGGCCCGAGAAGCTCGACGAGGGCCGCATGTGGATGACCCCCGAGCTGCTCACCGTCTACGGGACCCCCTTCTACGACGAGCTCGGCGAGGAGACCCTCCAGCGCCTCTCGAAGTGGGAGAGCATCAACTTCTACAGCCTCAACGTGCACGGCATCCGCGAGCTGCTCATCGAGGTCGTCGGCCGCATCCACATGCCCGGCTTCGAGGTGCCCTCGGACTTCTTCCACCACTTCATCGGTGAGGAGAACGAGCACATGTGGTTCTTCGCCGAGTTCTGCCGCCGCTACGGCGACAAGATCTACGGCTCCACCGCCCTGCGCGCCGACTCCGCCTGGGAGCCGGAGGTCGAGAACTTCCTGGTCTTCTCCCGGATCCTGTTCTTCGAGGAGCTGGTCGACCACTACAACACGCGGATGGCGCGCGACGAGTCGCTCTGCCACACCATCCGCGAGGTCAACCGCATCCACCACCAGGACGAGTCCCGCCACATCGCCTTCGGCCGCGAGCTGGTCTCCCTCCTCTTCACCCGGATGAAGGAGGCGGTCCCCGCCGCCCGCGTCGCCGAGGTCGAGGCCTACCTCAAGCGCTACGTGGTCTACAGCATCAACTCCCTCTACAACCCCCACGTGTACCGGGACGCCGGCATCGCCGACCCGATCGGCCTGCGCAACGCGCTCGTCGCCGACGAGCGGCGCCGCCCCCACGAGCGCAAGGCCATCCGCAAGCCGCTCGGCTTCTTCCTGAAGACCGGGATCTTCACGGACGACGTCCTGCCCGTCGTCTGAGAGGGCCCCACCGCCGTCCGAGAGGTGACAACCCCCATGAGCGTCACGACCGTCAAGACACCCACCACCACCGAGACCCGGGGCCTGCCGTCGCTCGGCCCCGAGGGCACCGCCCTGCTGCGGCTGCTCGACGACACCTTCGAGAGCTGGGGGGTGCACGCGGGGGCCCGTTCGATGACCATGCCCCCGCTGCTGCCGGCCGCCGACCTGGCCCGGCTGGACTACTACGACAACTTCCCCCACCAGGCCGTCGTCGCCGCCCCGCTGAACCTGGACGTCCGGGAGACCAGCGAGTTCTGTACGGACACCGGCTGCTTCCCCTGCGACGCGCTGGAGCCCGCCGCCCTCGGCCTGCCCTCCGCCTCCTGCTACGCCGTCTACATCGACCACCAGGGCCGCCCGGCCGCCGACGACGAGCTCGTCACCGTGGTCGGCTGGTGCTTCCGCAAGGAACAGCACTACGAGGGCCTGCGCCGCCAGCTCGGCTTCCGCATGCGCGAGATCGTCGCCATCGGCACCCGCGAGCACGCCGAGGAACACCTGGCCCGCTTCACCCGGCGCATCCACGCCTTCGCCGAGGCCCTGGACCTGCCGCTGACGAAGGAGGCCGCCTGCGACCCCTTCTTCGACAAGGGCAGCTCCAAGGCGGTGCTCCAGCGGCTGACGCCGGTCAAGCACGAGTTCCTGTACGAGGACCTCGCGATCGCCTCGGTCAACACGCACCGCAACTTCTTCGGCGACCGCTGCGAGATCCCCCTCGCCTCCGGCGCGGGCCCGGCCTTCACCGCCCGGCCTTCACCAGCTGCGTGGCCTTCGGCCTGGAGCGCTGGCTGTCCGCGCTCACCCGCCGCCACGGCAGCTGGGGCGCGGCGACCGCCGCCGTCCTGGGCGCGAACGCGGCGGGTCCGGCGATCTGACGTGCAGACCCGACCCGTCGCCCCGCCGGCGGGCGGCCTGGGCTGGGCGAACCTCGGCATGGACATCGTGTCCGTCGGCCGTGTCCGCCGGCTGCTCGCCGCATACGGCGAGGACTTCTTCCAGCGCATGCTCACCCCCGGCGAACTCGCCGACTGCCACACCTCCGCACGGCTCGACGTACTGAGCCTGTGCGGACGGATCGCGGCCAAGGAGGCGGCCTTCAAGACCCTCCGCGTCGGCGCCGTGGTCCTGCCCTGGCGGGACATCGTCGTACGGCGGTCCGAAGGCGGCTGGCCCCTCGTGGAACTCCGCGGGGCGGCGGCCGGCATGGCCGCCGACTCCGGAATCGCCGGCGTCACCGTGACCATCAGCCACGACGTGGACTACGCGGTGGCGGTCGCCGCCCCGCTCCTGGACCCCGGCCCGCCGGAGCCCCCCGCACCGCCCGCACTCCCGGACCCGGCCGCCGGGTCCGCGCACACCCCGCAACCCGTACACAGCACTTCAAGGAGAGACACCATGTCCGAAGGCCTGCAGCTCGTGAAGAACTGGCTCCTCGCCCGCCACGAGGAGCTGGACGACATCGCTTCCGACCTGGACCTCATCGAGAACCGGCTGATCGACTCCCTGTCCTTCGTCGAGTTCGTCTTCCTGCTCGAACAGCACAGCGGCCGCGCCATCCAGATGGAGACCCTGGAGGTCGACGAGATCCGCACCCTCGACGCCATCGCCACCCACTTCTTCTCCGCCGAGGTGAAGGCATGAGCAAGCGCCTCTTCACGTCCGAGTCGGTCACCGAAGGCCACCCCGACAAGATCGCCGACCGGATCAGCGACACCATCCTCGACGCCCTGCTGCGCGAGGACCCGGCCAGCCGCGTCGCCGTCGAGACCCTGATCACCACCGGCCAGGTCCACATCGCCGGCGAGGTCACGACCACCGCCTACGCGCCGATCGCCGAACTCGTCCGGGGAGCCATCCTCGACATCGGTTACGACTCCTCGAAGAAGGGTTT
>NZ_JZWV01001244.1 GCF_000966975.1 Streptomyces katrae
CGACGGCGCCTCCTGCGGCGTCTCGGTGTCCATCGGCGCCCAGTCCCCGGACATCGCCCAGGGCGTCGACACGGCCTACGAGTCCCGCGTCGAGGGGTCCGCCGCAGGTGGAAAGGGTGACGAGCTCGACAAGCAGGGCGCGGGCGACCAGGGCCTGATGTTCGGCTACGCCTGCGACGAGACCCCCGAGCTGATGCCGCTGCCGATCCACATCGCGCACCGGCTCTCCCGCCGCCT
>NZ_JZWV01001245.1 GCF_000966975.1 Streptomyces katrae
CCGCTGCCGATCCACATCGCGCACCGGCTCTCCCGCCGCCTGACCCAGGTCCGCAAGGAGGGCACGGTCCCGTACCTGCGCCCCGACGGCAAGACCCAGGTCACCATCGAGTACGACGGCAACCGGGCGGTCCGCCTCGACACCGTGGTCGTCTCCACGCAGCACGCCGCGGACATCGACCTGGACGGCCTGCTCACCCCCGACGTCCGCGACCACGTGGTGGAGTACGTGCTCGCCCAGCTGGCCGAGGACGGCATCAAGCTGGAGACCGAGGGCTACCGGCTGCTGGTCAACCCGACCGGCCGTTTCGAGATCGGCGGCCCGATGGGCGACGCCGGT
>NZ_JZWV01000150.1 GCF_000966975.1 Streptomyces katrae
CCGGGGAGGCCTACACCGTGCGGGTCGGCGCCCAGGACGGCGACGGGACCCCGGTCGGAGTGACCCTCGCCTTTCGCACCGCCCGCCCGGCCGTCGAAGGGGGCCGCCTCACCGCCGAGTTCGGCCCGCGCCCCGGCACGTACGGAGCCGGCCAGATCGTCACCGCCGAACTCAGCCGCCCCGTGCCCGCCGACGCCCCCGAGGTCCGCGCCCGTGTGGAACAGGCCCTCCAGGTCACCTCCGAACCCCATGTCGAGGGCGCCTGGCACTGGGTCGACGACGCCACCCTCCACTTCCGGCCCCGCACCTACTGGCCCGCCCACACCGTCGTCCGCGTCCGCAGCGGCCTCGACGGCCTGGAACTCGGCGACCTCGGCTACGGAGGCCCCTCCGAGCCCCTGGAGTTCACCGTCGCCGACCGGATCGAGGCCGTCACCGACTCCGCCGCCCACGAGATGACGGTACGCCGCAACGGCCGGGTCATCCGCACCATCCCGGTCACCACCGGCAAGGCCGGCTTCCTGACCCGCAGCGGAATCAAGGTCGTCCTGGGCAAGGAGGCCAAGGTCCGCATGCGCGGGGACACCGTCGGCATCCAGAAGGGCACCAAGGAGTTCTACGACCTGCCCGTCCTCTACGCGACCCGGGTCACCTGGAGCGGCGAGTACGTGCACGCCGCCCCCTGGTCGGTCGCGGCGCAGGGGGAGGAGAACGTCAGCCACGGCTGCACCGGCATGTCCACCGAGGACGCCGCCTGGTTCTACGAGACCGTCCGCGAGGGGGACATCGTCGAGGTGGTCAACAGCGGCGGCGACCGGATGTCCCCCTTCGACAACGGCTTCGGCGACTGGAACGTGGACTGGCGCACCTGGCTGGCCGGGAGCGCCCTCACCCCGGCCGCCGCCCAGCCCGCCCCCCGCACCGACACCGCCGCCTCCCGGCTCGACCCGACGACATGACGCCGGCGCGCCGGGTGCTGATCGCCGGCGCGGCCGGGAACTTCGTCGAGTGGTACGAGTTCGGGGTCTACGGCTGCTTCGCGACGGTCCTCGCCGAGGGGTTCTTCACCCCCGCCCGGGGGACGGGGCCGGCGGGCGCCGGCCCGCTGCTCGCCACGTACGCCTCCTTCGCGGTGGCCTTCTTCCTGCGCCCCGCCGGGGCCCTGCTCTTCGGCCGCCTCGGCGACCGCGTCGGCCGCCGTCCCACCCTGATCCTGGTCGTCGGCCTGATGACCCTCGCCACCACGCTGATCGGCCTGCTCCCCACCCGGGCCACGGCCGGGGCCGCCGCGCCCTGGCTGCTGACCCTGCTGCGGGCCCTGCAGGGGCTCAGCGCGGGAGGGGAGTTCGGCGGGGCGGTGGCCCTGATGACCGAACAGGCACCGCCGGGCCGGCGCGGCCGCCACGGGGCCTGGCAGTCCTTCACCGTCGCCCTCGGCCTCCTCGCCGGCGCCGGCACCGCCACCCTCCTGGCCGTACTCCTGCCCCCGCAGGCCCTCACGGCCTGGGGCTGGCGCATCCCGTTCCTCCTGGCCCTCCCCCTGGGCCTGACGGCCCTCACCCTCCGCACCACCCTCCCCGAACCCCCGACTCCGGCCCCGGCTCCGTCCCCGGTCTCGGCCCCGGTCTCGGCTCCGGCATTGGCCGTGGGTCCGGGTCCGGCCTCGGACCCGGCTCCGGCTTCGTGCGGGGGCGCCGGGGAGATGGCTGGAGGCGCGGGCTCCCACTCCGCTGAGCGCAGCCTCGGCCGAGGGGTTGGTGCGGCCCTCGGCGCGGGCGACGCTCCCCTCCCAGGCGGGCCCGGCGGCCCCGGGGGGTCCGGACGCCGAGCCCAGCACGTGGGCGCCGCCCCTGCCCATGGCACGGGCAGGGGCGGCGGCCCCGGCCCCGGGCTCGGACGGGCCCGAGGGTCCGGCACGGGCCCTGGCCCCGCTCCGGGCCCTGGCCCCGCTCCGGGCCGGGGTCTGGGCTCCGGGGCCGGGGCGGGGGCCGTGGGCGGCCCCGGGGGCGCGGTCGTGACCGTGCGGGCCGTGTTCCTCGGGGTCGGGCGGATCATGGGCTGGTCCGCCGCCGGGTACACCTTCCTCGTGGTGCTGCCCTCCTACCTCCAGGCCACCCTCGGCGCCTCCCTCCGGGAGGCCCTGGCCGCCACCGCCCTCGCCAACCTCGGCTTTGCGGCGTCGATCCTGCCCGCCGGGATCCTCAGCGACCGCGTCGGCCGCCGCCCCGTGATGCTCGGCGGCGCCCTCACCGTCACCCTCCTCGCGCTGCCGCTCCTGCACCTCCTCCAGGACCCGGCCGCCCCCGCACCCGCCAAGGCCGCCGCAGTCTGCGGCGCGGGCGCCGCCGTCGGACTGCTCGCCGGCCCGGGGCCCGCCATGCTGGCGGAGATGTTCCCCGCCCGCGTCCGCTGCACCGGCCTCGGCGTCGCCTACGCCCTCGCCAATGCGGTGTTCTCCGGCTGCGCCGGACTGGTCGTCACCGCCCTGACCGCCGCCACGGGCGACACCGACGTCCCGGCCTACTACGCCGCCGGCGCCTGCGCCCTCAGCGCCCTCGCCCTGGCCGGCCTGCGCGGCGACGACCACCGCCGGGCCCTGCGGTGAGGGTCGTCGGCCTGATGTCGGGCACCTCGTACGACGCCGTCGACGCGGCCGCGGCCCACCTCACCCTCGAGGACGGCGGCGAAACCCTGCGGCTCCTCCCGCTCGGCATGGTCAGCGCCCCGTACGAGGAGGCCCTGCGCGCCGAGCTGGCGGCCGCCCTGCCGCCCGCGCCCACCGCCCTGGCC
>NZ_JZWV01000151.1 GCF_000966975.1 Streptomyces katrae
TGCCGCCTCGACACCCTGATCGGCCGGGCCTTCGCCGACCTCGCCGCCCGCGCCGACCGCGAACTGTGCGGGGGCCGTGCCGAACTGATCGCCTCCCACGGCCAGACCGTCTACCATTGGAGCACCGGCGGCCGCGTCCACGGCACCCTCCAGCTGGGCCGCCCCGCCTGGATCGCCGAAGCCACCGGACGCCCCGTCGTCTCCGACTTCCGCCCCGCGGACATCGCGGCCGGCGGCCAGGGCGCCCCCCTGGTCAGCCTGGTCGACCTGATGCTGCTGCGCGGCCGCCCCGGCAGCCCCGCCGCGCTGAACCTCGGCGGGATCGCCAACGTCACCGCCCTGCCTCCGGCCGGCCCGCCGACGGCTTTCGACACCGGCCCCGGCAACGCCCTCCTCGACGCCGCCGTCACCGAACTCACCGACGGGCGGCTCGGCTACGACCAGGACGGCGCCCTCGCCGCCGCCGGCCGGGTCCACGAACCGCTCCTGCGGCACCTGCTGGCCGAGCCCTACTACCGGCTGCCCGCCCCCAAGACCACCGGCAAGGAACTCTTCCACCCCGGCCACCTGCGCGCCGCCCTCGACGGCCTCGGCCCCCTCGCCCCGCAGGACCTCCTCGCCACCCTCACCCGGCTCACCGCCCGCACCGTCGCCGACGCCCTGCGCCCGCTGCGCGTCACGGAGGTCATCGCCTCCGGCGGCGGCACCCGCAATCCGGTCCTCATGCGGATGCTCCGCGAGGAGCTGCCCCCGGACACCGCCCTGCTGGGCTCCGACGCGCTGGGCCTGCCAGCCGCCGCCAAGGAGGCGTACGCCTTCGCCGTGCTCGGCTTCCTCACCCTGCACGGCCTGCCCGGCAACGCCCCCGAGTGCACCGGCGCCCGCGGCCCCCGCGTGCTGGGCTCCCTCACCCCGGGCCACCGCCCCCTGCGGCTGCCACCCGCCCCGGCCCGCCCGCCGCTGCGCATCGCCGTCGGCCCACCACCCCCCTGGAGGGCGTCCGGCGCCACCCACCCCGCACTCCAAGGGTGACCGGATCATCACTGTTAGTGTCGAAACGTGCACGAAGAAGACCGCACCATCCCCCGTGTCCTGATCGTCGACGACCACCCCCTGTTCCGCGAGGGCCTGCGGGCCGCCCTGGAGAGCAGCCGCTGCGCCCTCGTCGTCGCCGAGGCCGAGACCGGCGGCGAGGTCCCGGACGCCGTCGAGGCCCACCGCCCCGACGTGGTCGTGATGGACCTGTCCCTGCCGGACGTGTCGGGCATCGAGGTCACCCGCCGGCTCGCGGCCAGCCACCCCGGGCTGCCGGTCCTCATGCTCACCATGTCCGACGACGACGGCAGCGTCCTCGCCGCCCTCCAGGCCGGCGCCCGCGGATACGTGGTCAAGGGCGCCGGCTCCGAGGAGGTCCTGCACGCCCTGCGCACGGTCGCCGCCGGCGGCGCCGTCTTCGGGTCCGAGATCGCCGCCCGGCTCTCCGCGCTCCTGACGAGCGGACACCGGCGGGACGCGGGGCGGCTCTTCCCCGCCCTGACCGCCCGTGAGGCCGAGGTGCTGGAACTGGTCGCCCGGGGCCACGACAACCGGCGCATCGCCCGTGAACTGGTGCTGTCGGAGAAGACGGTCCGCAACCACGTCACCCACGTCTTCGAGAAGCTCCAGGTCACCTCCCGGGCCGAGGCCGTGGCGCGGGCCCGCGACGCGGGCCTGGGCGAGGACGGCCGGACCGCGCCGGACGGGACGGGCCCGGCCTGACCCGCGCACCTGGGCGGCACGGACGCCGGGACCGCCGACAGGGCGGTGCTCCCGCCTACGGCCGGGACCTGAGCGGGACCCGCGGACCATGTGCCCGGGACACGGGCGTCCGTACGTTGATGGTCCGGAGCTCGAACGGGCCCCGGACCGACCAGGGAAGAAGGAACCCGAGATGAACGCGAAGAAGCTCTCCCGCATCGCACCGGTCGCTCTCGTGGCCGCGGGTGTGATCCTGTCGGGCCCGGCGGCGCTGGCGGCCCCGCGGCACGAGGCCTCCTCGGCCACCTCTGTGGTGGACCACCGCTCCTCCGGGAAGGAAGGGCCCCTACTCCAGCAGGGGAGCCTGTGAATCGGCCGGCCGGTCGGGCCACTACAGGAGCTGGCACTGCTCCTACGAGCACTACAAGTGGTGGCTGTACTACTCCTCCTGACCGGAGGGCGCCCCATCGCGCCGGGGCCCGGGACGGCATCCGTCCCGGGCCCCGGCCCTCGCGCGCGGGCGCGTGTCAGACCGTCTTGACCATGCCGCCGTCGACGAGGTAGTCCGCGCCCGTGACGTTGCCGGCGAGGCCGGACAGCAGGAACACGATGACCGACGCCACCTCCCGCGCCTCGGTCAGCCGGCCGGTGGTGAGGCCGAAGTCCGCCGGAAGGCGTTCCAGCAGGGCGGAGTGCTCGACCCCGGCGGCCTCGGCCACGAGCCCGCCGAAGTTCTCCGGGTCCTCCCAGACCGCCGTACGCGTCGGACCCGGGGACACGGTGTTGACACGCACCCCCCGGGGCCCGAACTCCTCGGCGAGCGCCTTGGTCACCGCACCCAGTGCCGCCTTGGCCGCGCTGTAGGCCACCGGCCCGGTCGCGGGCAGGCGGGCGCAGACGGAGGAGACGTTGACGACCGCGCCCCGGCGTTCGACGAGTCCCGGCAGCACGGCGCGGGTCAGGCGCACCGCGCTCATCAGGTTGAGGTCCAGGTACCGGGCCCACTGGGCGTCGTCGCTGTCCAGGAAGCCGGTGAGCCCGCCCTCCGGGTCGCCGCCGCCCACGTTGTTCACGAGCAGGTCGACACCGCCGAGTTCGGCGTGCGCGGCGTCGGCGAGCGCGGCCACCCCGGCGGCGGTGCTGAGGTCGGCGGAGACCCCCAGGGCGCCGGTGGCGGCGAGTTCCGGCGTGACCGTACGGGCGGCGCCGACGACGCGCACACCCTCCTCCACCAGCAGCCGTACCGTGGCGAGGCCTATCCCGCGGCCGGCGCCGGTGACGACGGCGGTCTTGTCGTGCAGTCCGAGCTTCATGAGGTCCCCAGTTCTTGAGCTACAGGTACAAAACATGGGCAGGCCGGAGCCGCCCCCTCTCGGGGGCGGGCTCGTGGAGGTGTCAGAGCGAGTCGACGGTGGCCTCGACCACCAGGGCGAGGCGCTCGGGCCCTTCGGCGACGCGGGCCAGCAGCCTCAGGCCGACGGCCGTGCTCAGCAGCATGCTCCCGACCGCGCGGGCGTCCCGTTCCGGCGAGATCTCCCCGGAGCGCCGGCCCTCCTCGACCAGCGCCCGCAGGGCTTCCTCCGTGCGGTCGAACATCCTCCGCACCAGCTCGGCGGCCACCTCGTCCGCCCCGGCCAGCTCGGCGGCGGTGTTCACCGCCATGCAGCCGCGCCGGTCCGGATCGGTGAGGTCCATCTCCACGAGCATGCGCAGGGCGGCCCTCAGCCGGTCCTTCACGGGGCCTTCCCCGCCCAGCAGCTCGATCACGGCCACGGCCTGGCTGTCACGGTAGCGGCGCAGGGCCAGCTCGAACAGGGCGTGCTTGCTGCCGAAGGCGTGGTACAGGCTGCCCTTGCCGATGCCGAGCGCGTCGACCAGGTCCTGCGGTGTGGTGGCGGCGTAACCCTGGCGCCAGAACACCTGCATGGCCTGCTCGACGGCGGCTTCGGGATCGAACTGCTTCGGCCTTCCCATGATCGTCATTCAACATGATTGTGTACCCAGGGGTCAAGTACGGGGTCCCGGCGGGGTCTCCGGCCCCCGCCCCTCCTGTCCGGTGAGGGTCAGCAGCACCAGCGCGTCCGTCCACCCCAGCGGGACCACGGCCTTCGGCAGGCCCTGGGCGTCCACCGTCTCCGGCAGCTCCCCGAGCAGGTTGCGCCGGTCCAGCACCCAGTCGAGCACCGCGTCGCCCTTGGCGCGCTCGCCCGAGGCGGTCCAGGCCAGGGCGAAGAACGAGGTGCTCGCCGTCCAGGTGATGTTCCCCCACCGGGTGTCGGGGTCGCTGCCCGGCACCAGCCCGCCGTTGGGCCGCCGCAGCTCCCGGTAGGTGTCGTCGAGCGCCCGGGGCAGGTCCGCGGGGGCCGTGTTGAACGGGGGGGCCATGAACGCCGCCGCGCTGTCGCGCCCGTGCAGCCCGTCGGCCGTGCGCCCGTAGCCGAGCGGCGCGAACCGCTTCGCGATGCCCGCCTCCAGCCTCCGCGCGGCCTGCGCCCAGCGTCCGGCGTCGGTGTCCCGCCCCAGCTCCGAGGCGAGGTCGGCGGCCGCGTTCAGCCCGGCCAGCAGCGGGGCCGCCGTACCGATGTTGGCCGTCGCGGTGGGCAGCTCCCAGT
>NZ_JZWV01000152.1 GCF_000966975.1 Streptomyces katrae
GCGGTGGGCAGCTCCCAGTAGTCCGGCGAGGCCGGCGGCAGTCCCTCCGCGTCCAGCGAGCCCGCCGTGAAGTCGGCCGCCTTCGCCAGTGCCGGGTACAGCGCCCGCAGCCGCTCGGCCCGGCCCGCCGCGGGCGCCGTCCGGTACCACTGCCAGGCGGCCCAGGGCACCCAGCCGTTGGCGTCCAGCTGCCACCGCCGGTCGTCCGGCGGCCCCGACCCGTCCAGGCGGGTACGGGCCTCCCAGGTGCCGTCCGGCCGCTGGGTCCCGGCGTTGTACCGCAGGATCCGGTAGGCCTCCTCGTCATGGCCCGTGTGCGCGAACGCGGCGGCCGCGAAGGCCGAGTCCCGCGGCCAGGAGAAGTCCCAGAACGGGTACCAGGCCGCGGCGAAGGCCCCATTGGGCCGCAGCAGCGCCCGCATCGACAGCAGCGCCCGCTCGGCACCCTCCCGCCGGGCCCCCGAGCCGCCCGGGACCGTCCCCGAGGCCAGCCAGCGCCGGGACTCGGCGACCTGCGCGAGCGCCGCGGGGTCGTCCGCCCC
>NZ_JZWV01000153.1 GCF_000966975.1 Streptomyces katrae
GAGCCCGCCGGCAGGTAGCGCCACCGCCCGGACGGCAGCTCCAGCACGTTGCTGCCCGGCACGTAGCGGGCGCCGACCGCGAAGGCCGGCTCGACCGCCTCCACCGCCCCGTGCCCGTCGGCGAGCAGCCCCGCCGTCCGGGCGGGCTTCAGGGAGGCGGGGACGTAACAGGCCTCCACCTCCCCGCACCGCTCCGGCCCCGACGGGTTCACGTAGAAGGCGAACCGCCCCCCGCTCTCCCGCCAGCCGCCCCCG
>NZ_JZWV01000154.1 GCF_000966975.1 Streptomyces katrae
GTCGTACCGGGCGCCCTCCGGCCCCCCGGCCGTGTCCCCGCGCGTGCCGTACCAGACGACCGGCTGGTCCCCGGCCGTCGTGGCCTGCGCGAACAGCCAGTAGCGGGAGCCCGGGCTCACGAAGGCCGACAGCGGGACCTCCACCCAGCCCGCGCCGGGCCCGCCCAGGGAAGCCAGGTCGACGACGGCGTCCGCCACCGCGGACCCGGGGTCCTCCCGGACAGCACGGACCTGCACCCGCACCTTCCCGGCAGCCGCCCCGCTGCTCAGGTACAGGCTCACCCGGTCCAGCCGGCCGGCCGAGGTGGTGAACTCCTGGGCCCCGGCGTTCCCGGCACCCCCGATCCCGGCCAGGGCCGCAGCGTGCCCGGCCTGCCGGTCCGGACTGGGCCGGAAGCCCGCCCGCGGCCGCAGCGGCGGCCGCCCCGTCCGCCGCGTGCAGCAGCGTCGTGAGCAGGGCGGTGGCCGCGAGGACCGACCGTGTGCGCATCATCACGCATGCCTCCACTGTGATGAACCGTCAAAAAGCCTGGCAGAGCGCACGGACGGCGCTATTCATCCAATATCTCCGGCCAGGGCGCCACGTTGGTCCCGAGTGCGCACACCACGCGCGGGACACTCCGCGAAGTCCCCCGTTCGGACGCACCCCTTCACCGGTCCTCCACAGCCGCACCAGCGCCGCACCACCGGCTTCGCGCAGGCTCTCCTCGCACACCACCGCACACCAGTACGCCCACCAGACCGACCGGCACTCGAGGCGCCGGACCAGTACCCACCGGGGGAACAGTGATCACTCGACGGACCGCACTCAAGGCAGGCGTCGCGGCCACCAGCATCGTCGGTACCGGCGGCATGCTGCTGCCCGTCGTGAACGCCACCGCGAAGGAGCCCGCCCGCGCCGCCGCGGCCGAGCTCGACGCCGCCGGCATAACCAAGTTCACGCAGAAGATGCCGCTGCCTCCGGTCCTCTCTCCCTACTTCTCCACCAGCACCACCAGCTACTACCGCATGACCCTCAAGGAGGCCACGAAGGAGATCGTGCCGGGGCTGAAGACCCCGCTGCGCACCTTCAACGGCTCCTTTCCCGGCCCGGTCATCAAGGCGGAGTCCAACCGCCGCGTGGTGATCAAGCAGACGAACAACCTCGCCGTCCCCACCTCGATCCACCTCCACGGCGCCCACGTCCCCCAGGACAGCGACGGCTCGCCGATGGACCTGATCCCGGCCGGCGGCGGTACGAAGACGTACACCTACCCCAACACCCAGCCGCACGCGAACCTGTGGTTCCACGACCACGCCCACCACATGGAGTCGGAGAACGTCTTCCGCGGCCTGACGGGCACGTACATCCTCACCGACGACGTCGAGCGCCGGCTGCCCCTGCCCGCGGGCCAGTACGACGTGCCGATCTCGCTGCGCGACGCGCGCTTCCTGGAGAACGGCGAACTCGTCTACGCCATGGGCGACTTCAAGCAGCGCAACGTCGTCCTCGCCAACGGCAGGGCCTGGCCGTACTTCGAGGTGGCCTCCCGCAAGTACCGCTTCCGCCTCACCAACACCTCCAATCAGCGCTTCTTCGACCTGTCGCTCGCCGACGACTCCGAGCTCGTGCAGATCGGCACCGACGGCGGCCTGCTGCCGGCCCCGTACCGCACGAACGTCGTCAAGATCAGCCCCGGCGAGCGCGCCGACGTGGTCATCGACTTCTCCCGCTACCCGGTCGGGACCGTCATCGAGCTGCGCAACAAGGACATCGCCCCGTTCGAGTCGGCCGACGTCGTCGGCAAGGTGCTGCAGTTCCGCGTCACCCGCACCGCCCCCGACCACAGCTCCGTCCCGGACCGGCTGCGCACCCTGCCCGAGCTGGGCACGGCCACCGTGAACCGCGAGTTCGACATGCGGATGGACGAGGCCCCCGGCGGCAGCGCGTACATCAACGGCAAGACGTTCGACATGGACCGCATCGACACCGAGATCGCCTACGGTGCCACCGAGATCTGGACCGTGCACAACAGCAACAAGATCGCCCCGCACAACTTCCACATGCACCTGGTCCAGTTCCGGGTGCTGGAGCGCAACGGCCAGCCGGTGACCTCCGGCCCCGAGACCGGCCTCAAGGACACCGTCCCGCTCAAGCCGGGCGAGACCGTCAAGCTCCAGGCCACCTTCACCGGCTACCGCGGCACCTACGTCTACCACTGCCACCTGTTCGACCACGGCGCCATGGGCATGATGGCCAATATGCGCATCTCCTGACGCCCGTCCCGCTGCGTATCCTCACCCCGGCGGAAGCGCGTCCGCCGGGGTGAGCCCGGGTCCGGGCCCGTTGCCCGGGCGGGCACCCCGTCGTTCGGCAGGCCGACGGGACCGGCGGGCGGGACCGGGGACGGGGAGGGGGCCGGGATGCGGATCGCGCGCAGGACGGTACTGCAGGCGGCTTCGGCCGGAACACTGGCGGCGCTCGCCGGACAGCCCCCGGCCGGGGCGGCGCCCGCCGCCCCCGGCAGGACCCCCGCCCAGCAGGCGGACACCGTCCGGCTGCGGTTCACCCGTGCGACCAACGGCGCCGCCACCGCCACCCCCTCCGGGGACCGCGTCGTCGCCGAGGTCCAGGGCGTCCTGTGGTCGCTGCCGCCCGACGGCTCCCCGGCGACCCGGCTCACCCCGCCCGACCTGGAACCCGGCCGCCCCGTCCTCTCCCCGGACGGCGGCCGGATCGCCATGAGCGCCTACCGCGGCGGGAACTTCCACATCTGGGTGATGCGGGCCGACGGCACCGGCCTGCGCCGGCTCACCGACGGCCCCTTCGACCACCGCGCCCCCGCCTGGTCGCCCGACGGGCGCACCCTCGCCTTCTGCTCCGAACGCGGCGGAGACCCCGTGGCGGGCAGCCCGTACCGGATCTGGACCGTGGCCCTCGGGGACGGCGGCCTGCGCGGGCTCACCGGCCTGCCCGGACAGGACGGACCGGAACAAGGCGGCGCATGGGAGGACTTCGACCCCGTCTTCACCCCCGACGGATCCCGCGTGCTGTTCGTCCGCGCCACCCTCACGGGCGACACCCTCACCGCGCCCTGGCCTCGGCGGCCGCCGACGGCACCGGCCCCGTCCGCACCGAGCACACCGCCACCGAGGGCAGCCTGCTGGCCCCCGCCCTCTCCCCGGCCGGACGCACCGCCTGGCTGTGCGCCACCCCCGGCCCCCGCAAGGCCGAGCACCTGACCCTCTACGCCGACGGCCGCCCCGTCACCCTCGACGGCGACCTCGCCCCCGCGCCCCCGCGCTGGCTCGGCGACGACCGGCTCCTGGTCACCCTCGACGGGCGGTTCCGCACCCTCCGCCCGCACCGCGACCGCACCGGCGAGGAGATCCCCCTCGACGCCACCCTCGAAGTGAGCCGCCCCCGCTACCGGGTCAAGGAGTACGCCCTGGAGGCCGAACGGCCCCTGCCCGTACGCGGGATCCACCTGCCCGCCCTCTCGCCCGACGGCCGCCGCGTGGCCTTCGCCGCCCTCGGCGCCCTCTGGACCGCCGACGTCACCGGGGGAGCCCCGCGCAGGCTCGTCCAGGCCAAGACCACCGCCTACCCCCAGAACCCGGTGTGGAGCCCCGACGGGCGCGCCCTGCTCTACACCGACGACCGCGACGGGCTGAACACCGTACGCCGCCGCGAACTCGCCGACGGCCGGGAGACCGTACTGTCCCCGCCCGGCCGGGTCTACGGCTCCCTCTCCCCGGACGGCACCCGCCTCGCCGCCCTCGACCTCTCCGGCCGCCTCCTCGTCCGCGACCTCGCCACCGGCACGGAGACCCCCCTCGTCACCGCCCTCGGCGGCGGCGGACTGCCCAGCCCGCCCAGCTGGTCACCCGACGGCCGCCACCTCGCCCTCTGCGACCGCAACCGGCTCAGCCGCCGCTTCCGCGAGGGCTACAACCTGATCCGGATCGTCGACACCGCCACCGGAGCCGCCCGCCTGCACGCCCTCGCCCCGCACGCCTCGCTCTCCGACCGCTACGCCTCCGGCCCCGTCTGGTCCCCCGACGGCCGCTTCCTGGCCTGCGTCAGCGAGTCCGCGCTGTGGCTGCTGCCCGTCACCCCCGACGGCACCCCCGCCGGGGCCGCCCGCCGGCTCACCGACGAGAGCGCCGACCACCCCTCCTGGTCCGGGGACTCCCGCACCCTGCTCTACCAGTCCGCCGGCCGGCTGCGCCTGCTGCCCCTCGACGCCGACGGCCGCCCGGCCGGAGCCCCGCGCACCGTCCCCGTCGCCCTCACCCACCGCCGCCCCGCGCCCGTGGACACCGTGGTCCACGCCGGCCTGCTGTGGGACGGCACCGGCACCCCGCCCCGCGCCGACGTCGACGTCCTCGTCAGCGGCGGCCGCGTCACCGCCGTCGAACCCCACCGCCCCGGCCGCCGGACCGCCCGCACCGTCGACGCCTCCCGGGGCACCGTCCTGCCGGGCCTGTGGGACTCCCACGTCCACCCGTACCCCTACACCTACGGAGCCCGCCAGGGCGTACTGCACCTCGCCTACGGGATCACCACCGCCGTCTCCCTCGGCGGCTCCGCCTACGAACAGGCCCGGCTGCGCGAGGACATCCGGGCCGGACTGCTCGCCGCACCCCGGCTGCTGGCCGGCGGGGAACTCCTCGACGGCTCCCGCGTCGCCTACAGCATGGGCCGCGCCCACCGCACCCCCGAGGGCTTCACCCGCACCCTGGCCCGGGCCGCCGCCCTGGACTGGGACTTCGTCAAGACCTACGTCCGCGCCCCCTACGCCGCCATGGAAGAGGCCGCCCGCTTCGCGCACGAACGGCTCGGCGTCCTGTCGGGTTCCCACCTGTGCGCCCCCGGCATCCAGTCCGGCCAGGACCTGACCACCCATCTGATCGCCACCGAACGGGCCGAGTACGGCCACGGCGCGACCCCCGGCGGCCACACCGAGGAGGACACCCTGGAGGTGTACGCGCACGGCCGCTTCGACCTGATCGCCACCCCCTTCACGGCTTTCCCCCTCATCGGGGCCGACCCCTCCCTCGCCGCCGAAGGCCGGGTCACCTCCCTGATGCCGCCCTGGGACGCCTCCGCCGTCAAGGCCGCCGCCGCGCAGCCGCCCAGCGCCGAACAACTCGTCGTCATGGAGCGGGAAGTGGCCGTCTACCGGGCGGTCCTGGCCGGCGGCGGCCGGGTCGCCCTGGGCACCGACGCCCCCCTCACCCCCGTCGGCCTCCACCTCCACCTCGCCCTGCGCGCCCTGCACCGGTACGGCCTGTCCCCGGCCGAGGCCCTCACCACCGCCACCCTCACCCCGGCCCGCGTCTTCGGCGCCGACGACCGCCTCGGCACCGTCGAACCCGGCAAGTACGCCGACCTCACCCTCGTCGACGGCGACCCCTTCACCGACTTCGACGACCTGGTCCGCGTCTGCGCGGTCCTGCGCGCCGGCGTCCCGTACGAACGCGGCGCCCTGGAAGCCGCCTTCCCGCCGCCCGCCGCCGGCGCCGCGCCCACCGCCCAGTCCGCCGCCGGGGCCCCGGCCGCCTGGCACCCCGTACGGCACCAGATGCAGCGCGACGCCTGCTGCGACACCTCCTCCCCGCACAGGGGCTGACCCCATCCGCCGGTCGCCGGGCTGACCGCCGGCGTCCGGCCCGCCCGGGACACCGACTGCCCGAACCGACCCGGTTCCCGGCCTCCCGCCGGGGCGGTGGTTGACTGGCCGCATGCCGCTCGACTCCTACGGCGTGCTGTCAGGGACGCTGCACCGCCACTTCCGCGACCAGCCCGACACGACCGGACGCCCGTTCCGCGTCCACCTGGAGGTCGACGCGCCCGCCGGCCGCTACCGGTGCGCCGTCGACGTGGCCGGCGAACGGGCCGCCACCGGTGTCCGGTGGACGGTGTTCCCTCTCGCCGCCTCGATCCTCGACCCGGTGCCGAAAATGGGCCCCGGCTACCACGAGCTCTCCATGTCCTGCGGCTCGGGCGCCCTGGACCACCTCCGCCACCCGGCCCTCGCCGACCGCCCGGGTTTCCTCTTCCCACGCCGCCCGCCGGCCCGGCTCCAGGCCCTCCTGGACCGGCTGCACCCGCCGCACCCGTGGGTCCCGGGCTCCGGCGCCGACGCGGCCCGGGCGCTCGAGTCCGTCCTGGTGCCCGGCCGGGAGGTCCTGGTCTTCGGCGAGCCCCTCGCCGACGGCCTCGGGTTGCGCAACGTCCACCGGAACCAGGGCGACCCGTACGGCAGCCCGTGGTGGCCGGACAACGGCGTCTGGCAGGACGGAGCCGTCCTCACCCGGCGCCCGGACGGCCGCTACGACGCGTTCCTGCACAAGTTCGCCGGGCAGGCGGACCGCACCGACGCGAACGGCCGGCCCGAGCGGGAGGTGTGACGCCCCGTCGGTGACCCGTCAGGGGCGGGGCGGCTCGTCGTCCCAGGCGACGGCGGTCACCGTCCCGGCCTCCCAGTCCCGGCGCAGCACCGCGTACCCGACCGCGTCGTGGACGGCGCCGCCGGCGCCGGGCCAGCCGTCGCGGTAGTGGGCCTCCTTGACGTACCCGCACCGCAGGAACGTCCGCCGCATCGCCGCGTTGTCCCGCCGGGTGGTCCCCTCGATGCGCCGCACCCGGGGGAACTCCTCGAACAGGTACCGGGTCGCCCATTCCAGGCTCCGCCGGCCGATGCCCCTGCCCCGCCACCCCGACCGGATCCGCAGGTCGAGGAGGGGGGTGTCGTCGCCGAGGTCCATCAGCCGCACCAGGCCCACGGTGGAGCCGTCCGCGAGCACCCAGAAGGTGCGGCTCTCCTCGCCCTCGTACACCCCGTCGGCGAGCCATCCCCGGACCTGATCCGGCTCGACAGCCGGCGAGGCGTGGAACGGCCACGTCTCGCCGCTGAGGAAGTCGACGAGGAGTTCCCCCTCGGTGCGTTCGAACCGCCGGTACGTGATCTCCATCCCGGTATCCATCCCCGCACCCTAAGCACCGCGGCCCCCGGTCCGCCGGGGATTTCCGTCCGGAGCGGACCGGCCAGGGGTTCAGGCGGGCAGGTCCGCCAGGCCGGGGAACAGCCCCCCGTAGGGGTCCGAGGCCAGGCCGCGCAGCCCGGGGAGCTGGTGGTAGAGGGCCGTCCCCGGACACTCGGTGGCGAAGACGTCGCGGTGGCCGGAGACTCGCTCCACGGTCACCTGTTCGCCGCGCCGGAAGCGGCCGTTGTCGACCGAGGAGGTCAGGGTCACCGTCCCGGACGGATCGTGTCCGTAGCGGCGCAGGGCCCAGCCCGCCAGCCGCGCGACGGCCTCCACGGCGGCGGGCGGGGCCTCCTCGTCGGTGTACCGGCCGATCACGGCGACGCCCATGGTGTCGATGTTGAACCCGAGGGTGTGCGCGCCGGTGACGGGCCGGTCGGAGCCGCCCGCCCGGCCTTCGAAGACCGTGCCGCACTTGTCGACCACGTAGTTGTAGCCGAGGTCCTTCCAGCCGTTGGTCCGCTGGTGGAGGACCTGCAGCCCGCGCACGATCGCGGGGGAGTCGGCGCAGTCGTAGGCGTTGGTCTGGGCGGTGTGGTGGACGAACACGGCCTTGACCTCGTGGCCGTGGACCACCGGGGTTCCGTCGTCCTCCATCGCGCCCCAGTCGGCGCGGGGCACGGTACGGGGGCGGCGCGGGACCGCTCCGGGCCCCTCGTACCCGGCCGTCACGGCCCCGCCGGGCGGTCCGGAGCGGGCCGGGACCACCGGGTCCGGGCCGGGGTCGACCAGGTCCAGGCGCAGCCCCGGGGCCGGCGCGGCGCCCGCGGCCGCCGGCCGGACCTCCACCCCGGTCGAGGGCCCGGCCCACCAGGGCTCCCCGGGCTCCAGCACCGAGGGCTGCCCGGGCTCCAGCACCGTCCAGCCGGACCAGGAGCCGGAGGAACGGGCCCGCGTACGGACCCGGTACCCGCCCGGGGCCGGGGGCCGGCCCGCGGGCTCGGTGACGGCCAGCATGCTGAAGCCCGCCGTGTGCGCGGCGGTGAGGGCGGGAGCCGTGCCGTCGGCGGTGAGGGTGAAGGCGCGGGCGGCGGCGGGGGGAGGGGAGGCGGGCTGGTCCCCGGTCGCGGCCGTGGCGGTCTTCCCCCTCGTCGACGCAATGCGCCGGCCGGGCTCGGGGAGCCCGGCCGGCGCATCACCACTTCGCTGACCGGTACTTACAACGAGGGGGCCGGCAGGGGGTTACGGGTGTCCCGCCGGCGGATGCGGCCCGGGTCAGTTCGCGGCGTAGACGCGGACCGCGAATTCCGCGATCTCCGCGTCCGAGAGGTTCTTCGCCAGATTGGCCTCGGTGATCATCCCGATCAGCCGGTGGCCGCCGGCCACGTCGATGACGGGCAGCCGCTTGATCTGGTGGACCTCCATCGTGTCCACCGCCTCCTGCGCGTTGCTGTCGGCGTCCACCCAGTGCAGCGTCCCGGCGAGTTCACCGGCCTTCATCTGGGCCGGGTCCCGGCCCTCGGCACAGCACTTGAGCACGATGTCACGGTCGGTGATCAGCCCCTGGAGGCGCTGGTCGTCACCGCAGATGGGCAGGCAGCCCACGTTCAGGTCGCGCATCATGCGCGACGCGTCCAGCAGGGTCTGTTCCTCCCGGACGCACTGGACGCCCGCGGTCATGATGTCCCGGGCCCGCAGGTTCCTGGTCATGGTTCCTCCTCGGCTGGTCGAGTGGTCCGCGGCCTTGTACACCCCTTCCCTTCGAGGACAGCACGGATGGGCCTGCGCGGCGCGCCGAACCCCCGGCCGGCGCCACCGCCCGGTTCTTGACCGATCGTTCTTGACCGTTCGTTCCAGACGGCTTTATGATCTTCGACGTGGCCAGGACCAAGGAATTCGATCCGGACGCCGCCCTCCAGTCGGCCCTCGAGCTGTTCTGGCGGCGCGGCTACGAGGCGACGTCGGTCGCGGACCTCGTCGAGCACCTCGGCATCGGACGCGCCAGCATCTACGCGACCTTCGGCAGCAAGCACGAGCTCTACCTGAAGGCGCTGGACCGCTACGCCGAGACGCAGAACCCGCTGCTCCTGTCGGAGCTGTCCCGGCCCGGGCCGGCCCTGCCCGCCGTGCGGGAGGTGGTCCGCCGCTTCGCCGCGGAGGCGGCTTCCCCGGACCGGCGCCGCACCGGCTGCTTCGTCACCAACACCGCCGCCGAGCTGGCCCCGCACGACGGCGCCGCGGCCCGCCGGGTCGAGGCGAGCTGGGACCGCTTCGAGACCCTGCTCCACTCCTCGCTCGTCCGGGCCCGGGCCCAGGGCGAGCTGCCCGACGGCCGTGACCCGCAGGCGCTCGCCCGCATGCTGCTGGTCCTGCTCCAAGGCGTCCGGGTCGTCGGCAAGGCCTCGGGCGACCCGGCCAGGGTGCGGGACGCGGCCGAACAGGCCCTGGCCTTGCTGGACTGACACCCCCCCGCTGAGGGGAGCCCCGAAGCTCCCCTCCCCTTCTTCCTCATGCCTTCATTCTGAACCACTCGTTCCAATATGGGCCCGCCTGAGCGCGACCCGGCCCTCAAGGGAGACACCGAAGATGAACCGCTTCACCGGCAGGACCGTCCTGGTGACCGGCGCCGGCTCCGGCATCGGCCGTGCGATCGCCCTCGCCTTCGCCGCGGAGGGCGCCCGCGTGGTCGCCGCCGGACGCACCGCGGCGCCGCTGGAGGAGACCGTGGCCCTCATCGAGGCCGCCGGCGGCACCGCCGCGGCCGTCCCGGCCGACGTCACCGACTCCGGCCGGCTCGCCGGCCTCGTCCGGGAGACCGCGGAACGCTTCGGCGGGCTCGACATCGCCGTCAACAACGCCGGGATCCTGCGGGGCACCGTCCCCGCCGCCGACATCGCCGAGGAGGACTGGGACGCGGTGCTGCGCACCAACGTCACCGGCGTGTGGCTGGCGATGAAGCACGAGATAGCCCACATGCGCGAGAACGGCGGCGGTGTCATCGTCAACGTCTCCTCCAACCTGGGCGCCCACACCCGCATCCCGAACGCCGCCGCCTACGTCACCTCGAAGGCGGCCGTCGCCGCCCTCACCCGCGCCGCCGCCCTCGACCACATCCGCGAGGGCGTCCGCATCAACGCGGTCAGCCCCGGCGCCACCGCCGCGCCCATGTCCCTGCGCCCGGGCGAGACCGAGGCCGACCGCGTGGAGCGGATCAAGGGCGAGAACCCCCTCGGCCGGCTCGCGGAGGCCGAGGAGGTGGCCGCGGCCGTGCTCTACCTGGCCTCGCCGGAGGCCGGAGCCGTCGTCGGCACCGACCTGGTGGTCGACAGCGGCTCCTCGGCCTGACCCTCCCGGCCTACCGGCCGGCCGTGGCGGGCGCCGGGGCGGGCAGCGGCTTGCCCTCGCAGGAGGCGTCCTCGGCGGGCATCCGGCCGTCGACGAGGAAGCCCTCGACGTACGCGTCCACGCAGGCGTTGTGCGACTGGTAGACGCCGTGGTCGCCGCCGCCGACCGTGATCAGCCGGGACCCGGCCGTCCCCCGGTGGGCCCGCAGCGCACCCTCGTAGTAAGTGGCCGGGTCGTGCAGCGAGTTGAGCATCATCATCGGCGGCAGCCCCCGCCCGGTGACCTGCACCCGGGGCGCCCGGGAGCGCGGCCAGGCCGCGCAGACCGAGGCGAAGGTCAGCTCCCGCGCCCCGGCCATCGGGTACGCCCGGCTGTCGGTCGCGCTCCGGCGCACCCAGTAGTCGCTGTCATGGTTCCAGGCCAGTAGTCGCTGTCGTGGTTCCAGGGGGTGTCCTGGCAGATGACGGAGAAGAAGTCCGCCGCGAACCGGTCGTTCAGCGGGTGCTTCAGCTTCTCGGCGAGGGCCTTGCGGGCGGCCGGCGGAGCCGCGTCCGGGTGCTGCAGGACGCCCAGCAGCAGCGCGAGGTCGGGGAAGGCGTCGCCGTTGTAGATGACGGAGGTCGCGGCGGCGTCGAGGTGGTTGGGGGTGACCGTCGTCCCCTCCAGGTCCAGCGGGTGCTCGCCCAGCGAGCTCCGCAGCCGCTCGTACGAGGCCTTGGCCTCCTCGGCGGTCCGGCCCTGGTGGTACGTCGCGTCGTTCGCGGCGAGCCAGGGCAGGAAGTCCTGCTCGAACCGGCGCTGGAAACTCATCGGCTGCCCCGTCAGGAACTCCTGCCAGCTGCCGGTGAAGCCGATGTTGCTGTCCAGCACCACCCGGTCGACCCGGTGCGGGAACTCGGTCGCGTAGTAGGCGCCGAGGAAGGTGGCGTACGACGGGCCGTAGTAGGACACCTTCGGCGCGCCGAGCAGCGCCCGGAACAGGTCCATGTCGTGCACGGCCTGGTCGGTGGTGATGTATGGCAGCAGCCCGCCCGACCGCCGCTCGCAGTCCCGTACGAAGTTCCGCGCGCGCTCGACCGTGGCGTCCACGGCCCGCGGCGAACGGTCGCGCAGGTCCCCGCTGGTGAACAGGGCGTCCACCGTGTCCTGACCGGAGCAGACCACCGGGGTGCTGGCCCCGACCCCGCGCTGGTCGAAGCCGACGATGTCGTACGCGGCCGCCAGCTTCGGCGAGTAACCCGCCAGCCCCGCCGGCCGGCCCAGTCCCGACGCGCCCGGCCCGCCGGCCGCCATCATCAGCACGCCCCGCCGCGCGGCGGGGTCCGCGGCCCGGTGCCGGGACACCGCGACGGTCAGGTCCGCGCCCGCGCCCGGGTGGTACCAGTCGCGCGGCACCGTCATCGAGGCGCACTCCAACGCCCCGTCCCGGCACGGCTGCCAGTCGAGCCGCTGCTGCGCGTACCGGGCGGGCACCGCGGGCCCGGTGCTGGTGCTGGTGCCGGTGCCGGTGCCGGCCGTGGCCGCGGCCGCGGGGGACGCGGGTAGGGCGGCGAGCGCGAGCAGCCCGCACGCGGCGGCCGTGGCCCAGCGCGCGGGCTTCTTGAAGAGGTGCATGTGGGTGGGTCCCCCCGGTCGGAGCGATTCGGTACGCCCCGATCCTCCGAGAACGCGCCCCCCTGGGACGATCCCCCCACTGCCCGTATCGGGGGTGGTGCCGGCACCACCCCCGATGCCGTGCCCTCAGCTCACGAACTCCTCGTCGCCGTACCGCACCCGGGCCTTGCTCCAGTCGACCCCGAGCCGCGAGGCGAACCGCTGCGCGAGCGGCAGGTCGGTGAGCGGGGCGATCAGGATGAGCCGCCCGCCGAGGGTGACGGAGCCGCCGCCGAGCCGCTCGCGGGCCTCGGGATCGGCGGCCAGCGCGTCGCGCAGACGGGTCGCGCTGACGCCGTCGGCCTGGATCTCGACCGCGTCGGTCTCCGGAGACGTGCGCGGCAGGCAGCGGAAGGTCAGGACCGACTCCTGGTGGTACTGCTTGGCGATGACCCCGGCGATGTGGTGCAGGCCGTCGCGGCCGACATGGTTCACGTCGAACTCCCGCGACCGTTCGTAGGTGGTCTGTTTCTGTTCCTCGGACCAGAACACCCCGTCCAGCAGGGTCGAACGGCCCGCCCAGGCGCCGTTGGCGCGGATGATCCCGCGCACCTCGTGGTCGAAGCCGGACAGGCGCGTCTTCAGCCGGGGGTCGGCGGGGTCCGTGATCACGGCGGTGTTGTTCGTGGCGAAGACCTCACCGGCCGGGCAGGCCGTCCCCGCCGCGGTGTCCTGCGCGGGGGCCGCCTGGGCGGTGCCCGCCCCCGCCGCACCCAACGCCAGTACCCCGGCGACGACCAGCACGCGCAACCGCTTCATGCTCAACTCCCTGGATGTGGGCCCCTGCTGCCCCACCCCGGGGCCGCGGCGGCCCCATCCTAGGAGCCGGACGGAGCGGTTCACGCCGTGTTAGCGCATATGGCGGACAGCGGGCGCCACGGCTCCTTCCGCCACGTCCGGCACGGAGGTTGACGTGAGAGCCGCCGTCCCCGGGGGTATGGCTCACCCCCGGGAGGGGAGTCGTGACAGCTGGCGCGAGGAACGCGGTGCGGGGCCTGGCCCTCCTCGGATCCGTCGTGCTCCTCGCCCTCGCCGGGTGGCTCGTCCGGCTCCTGCCCGGACCGCAACTGGTGGCCGTCCTGGGCCTGGGGCCCGTGGACGGCACCCTGGTGGTGTCCGAGTGCTACGAGGCCCCCGACGCGGAGGGCTATCCCGGCGGCACCGAGTGCAAGGGCGTCTACACCCCGCGCGCCGCCGCCGGGCCGCCGCGCGAACTCCTGCTGGACGGCGCCGCCGCGAAGCACGAGCCCGGCAGCGCCGTGAGCGTCCGGATCGTCCGGGGGAAGGCGTACGAACCGTCCGGACCCGCGGTCGGGCACGTCGCCGCCGTCACCGGGTTCCTCCTGGTCCCCTTCCTCACCCTCGCCTCCTGGCTGCTCGGCTGGGCCCGCCGCGGCCGGGCCGGGCACGGCGCGGCCCACCTGCTCGCGGCGCTGGCCGCACTGGCCGCCGTGCTGGTGCTCAGCGTGGCGGCCGCGCTCCTCGTCGCCCTCGTCACCGCCCTGCGCTGACCCGGTGCGGCCGGGGCCCGCTCACACCGCCACCGCCTCGATCACCGACGGCATCGCGGGAGTCGGCAGGATCCGGTGCAGGCGGAATCCCGCGCGCGCCAGCAGCTCCTCGAACTCGGCGGCGGTCCGCTCGCGTCCCTCCACCACCATCAGCATCACGATGTCCAGCTCCACGGCCGGATGCGGAACCCCGCCCCCGGGCAGCACGGCGTCCACGACCAGCAGCCGCGCCCCGGCCGCGGCCGCCCGGCGGACCGAGCCGAGGATGCGCAGCGCGTCCTCGTCGCCCCAGTCGTGCAGGATGTGCTTGAGCAGGTAGAAGTCCCCGCCGGGCGGAACGGCCTCGAAGAAGTCCCCGCCCTCCGTGCGCCAGCGTCCCGTCAGCCCGGGCTCGTCCAGCAGGTGCCCGGCCACGGTGGCGGGCCGGTCGAAGAGCACGCCGTCCAGCGAGGGGCCCTGCCGAAGGACGGCCCGCAGCAGCCCGCCACGGCCACCGCCCACGTCGACCACCCGCGAGCCCTCGGGGAACGCGTAGCTCCGCGCCACGAGTTCGTCCTCCGGGCCCGAGAACGCCGCCATCCCCGAGTCGAAGACGGAACGGTCCTCCGGGTGCTTCCGGAGGTGCTCGAAGAAGGGGCTGCCGTAGGCCGATTCGAAGGAGGACCGCCCGTCGCGCAGGGTCTGCGGCAGTTCGGCGGCGGACCTCGCGATCATCGGGTCGGTGATCATCAGCACGCCGGCGAGCTGAGAGTGCGCGACACCGGTCCGCAGGGGCTGTCCGGCGGGCTCCAGGCGGAACCTGCCCCGCTCGTCCTCGTGGAAGAGGCCCCGGACCGCGAGCAGCCGCAGGACGCGGCGCAGCGCCACGGGATCGGTGCCGCTGAGGCCGCCGAGCTCCTCGGGCGTGCGGGGACCGCCGGCGAGGTGGTCGGCGATCCGGTGCACGGCGACGGCCCGCAGGGCCGCGGAGTGGACGTGGCCGAACATCACGTCGTGCAGCACCGGGGGAGCGGAGGTGGCCAGGGGGTGGCCGGGGGTCGGGGGGCCGGGGGAATCGCCGGGGCCGGTCACGGGCGCGCTCCTGTCGTCTCAGGGTGTACCGCACCGCCATGGTGACCCGCGCGGGCCGCCGTCCGTGGTGTTTCCGGCGCGGCCGTCCGCCGTCAAGTCGACTTCCGGGCAGGCCGGTACGGGGCGCGGGGCGTTGGCTCCGCGTACGCACCTGCGAGCCCGTCGCACCTGGTCACGGCAGGTACGACGGCCATGGCCGCAATCGGTTCCCTGTGCCACGGTGGACCCATGGAGGGCAACCGGAGCACCCACGACCACCACACCCACCACACCCACGGCACCCGCACCCACGGCCACCACGGCCCCACCCGCGCGGCGCGGCTGCGCCACCGGCTCGCGCACCTGCTCACCCCCCACCGCCACGAGGCCGCCGACAAGGTCGACGCGGCGACGGAGACCTCCCGCGAGGGCATGCGCGCCCTGTGGACCTCCCTCGCCGTCCTGGCCGCGACCGCCGTCCTCCAGGCCCTGGTCGCCGGCCTCTCCGGGTCGGTGGCCCTGCTCGGCGACACCGTCCACAACGCCGCCGACGCCCTGACCGCCGTACCGCTGGGCATCGCCTTCCTCCTCGGCCGCCGGGCCGCGAACCGCCGCTACACGTACGGCTACGGGCGTGCCGAGGACCTCGCCGGGGTCCTGGTCGTGGCGGTCATCGCCGTGTCCGCGGCCCTCGCCGCCTGGGCGGCCGTCGACCGGCTCCTGGCCCCGCGGGAGGTCACCCACCTGTGGGCCGTCGCCGCGGCGGCGGTGACCGGGTTCGCCGGCAACGAGTGGGTGGCCCGCCACCGCATCCGCACCGGCCGCAGGATCGGCTCCGCCGCGCTGGTGGCCGACGGATTGCACGCCCGCACCGACGGGTTCACCTCCCTGGCCGTCCTGCTCGGCGCCGCCGGCTCCGCCCTCGGGTGGCCGGCCGCGGACCCGGTCGTGGGCCTGCTGATCACCCTCGCCATCCTGCTGGTCCTCGGGGACGCCGCCCGCCAGGTCTGCCGCCGTCTGATGGACTCCGTCGACCCCGCCCTCGTCGACACCGCCGAGCGCGCGCTGCGCGGGGTGGAGGGCGTACTGGACGTCGGCCAGCTGCGCATGCGCTGGATCGGCCACGCCCTGCGCGCGGAGGCCGACATCGTGGTGGGACCGCACCTGACCGTCGTCCAGGCCCACGGGCTGGCGGTGGCGGCGGAAGGCGCCCTGATCCGCGCGATCCCCCGGATGACGGCCGCGACCGTGCACACCGACCACGTCCACGCCCACCCCGAACGGGCCGCACGAGCCGAACGGGCCGGGGTCAGCCGCTGACCGCGGCCCGCTCGGCGCGCCCCACCAGGGCGGTGATCCGCGAGGCGATCTCCGGCCACAGCTCCCGGGGCAGGTCGTGGCCCATGCCCTCGAACACGGCGAGTTCGGCGTCCGGGACGGCCGCCGCCGTGGCCCGGCCGCCGCTGACGTCGCACACCGGGTCGTCGGCGCCGTGGATCACCAGCGTGGGCACCCGTACCCCGGCCAGCAGGGCCGTCCGGTCGCCCGAGGCGAGGGAGGCCAGGGCCTGGCGGGCGACGCCGAGCGGGTCGTAGTCGCGGTCGAAGGCGCGGGCGGCCCGCTCGCGCACGGCCGCCTCGTCGAACGGGAACCCGGGCGAGCCCATGACCCGGACCGCCCGTACCGTCCGCTCGACGGCCTCCTCGCGGTTCGCCGCCGGCGGCCCCGCCAGCACCCCCAGCACCCCGGGGTCCGGCCGCCCGACGCCGGGGGCGCCCGTCGTGGACATCAGGGAGGTCAGCGACCGCACCCGGTCCGGATGCCCGATCGCCATCGTCTGCCCGATGGCGCCGCCCAGCGACAGGCCGACGACGTGCGCGCTCGCCAGGCCCAGCGCGTCCAGCAGGCCCACCGTGTCGGCCGCCATGTCCGACAGGTCGTACGAGGCGGACGACAGGTCGCCCCGCCGGGCCGCCGCCAGATCGGGCACGGGCGCGTCGTGGAAGTGCGAGGACAGGCCGCAGTCGCGGTTGTCGAACCGGATCACCTGCATCCCGCGGCCCGTCAGCTCGGCGCAGAACCCGTCGGGCCAGCCGTACATCTGGAGGGCGAGTCCCATCACCAGCAGCACCGGCGGCGCCTGCGGGTCCCCGAGTCGCTCGTAGGCGACCTCGATGCCCGCCGGGCCCACGTTCACGGCCCTCTGCTCACTCACCACTGTCATGCGACGGTTCTACACGCCACGGCCGCCACCCGCCCCGCTCCGCCCCCCCGCGTGTCCCGCGGGCCCGCAGGCGGCCTCCGCAACACCCCCTAACCCGTCCGGCGCGGGCGCAGGCCTTCGAAGGTGAGGTCGAGGAACCGGCGCCAGTCGCCGCTGCCGGTCCGGATGATCCCGGACAGCCCGCCGACGATCATGTAGACGTCCTCGACGGTGAGGTCCGCCCGGAGGGTGCCCGCGGCCCGCCCCTGGGCGATCAGTGCCGCGACGGCCTCCTCCAGGCGGCGGCGCGTCTCCCCTCCGGGTGCGGACGAGCCCGTGGCGGACTGGGCGGCGGCCGTCAGGCCCGGGCTCCGCGCGAGGGTCCCGCCCACGTGGTGCAGGTACCGGGCCAGCCCCTGGCCCGCCTCGGGCTCCCGCAGGCAGTCCGTCAGCGCCGTCTCCAGGATCCCGGCGAACCGCTGTTCCGCCGCCGCCTCCACGAGGGCCTGCTTGGACGGGAAGTGCCGGTAGAGGGTGCCGATGCCGACCCCGGCCGCCCGGGCCACCTCGGGCATCTGCACCTCCCCGCCGCGCTCCTCGAACAGGGCCCGGGCGGCGGCCAGGACCAGGGCGCGGTTGCGCTCGGCGTCGGCGCGCGGCCGGCGGCCGCCGCCGGGTGCGGCGGGTGCGGGGGGCGTTGACACGGCGACCACTCCTGTCCCTACAGTGGGGGAGCACTGAACCGGAATCGGATTCCGGTTCACATTGTGCCATGCCGAGGAGGGGTCGAGCCATGCCCGACGAGGACCGTTTCATCCTGCTGGAGCCCGGGGCCGCCCGGCCGGGCCGCGTCCCGCTGCCGCCCGCCTTCGCCGTGAAGGCCGGGGTCGCCGACACCGGGGGACGGCTGTCGCTGCTGGAGGTGACCCTCGCGAAGGACATCCCCCGGCACACCCACCACCTGGCCGACGAGTGCGTCTACGTCCTGGAGGGCGTCCTCGGCGTCGAGTTCGACGGACGGACCCACTCCGCCCCGGCCGGGACCTTCGCCCTGCTGCCCCGGGGCGTCCCGCACGCCCTGCGCCGCGCCTCCGACCCGCCGCCGAGGGTCCTGCAGATCTCCGCGCCCGGCGGCTGGGAGCGTTACGTGGAGGACCTGATCGAGGCCGGCCCCGCCGTGCTCACCGACGGGGAACTGGACCCCGTGAAGATCAACCCCATCGCCGCCCGCCACCAGGTCCGCTACGAGGAGCGCACCTGACCGCCGGCGCCGCCCTAGGGCTCGTCCGGGTCGGACCAGTACCGCATCCGCCCCAGCGCCGACATGGGCCGGTCGTGCGCCGCGACCGGGGCCGGCAGGACGGTGGAGCCGGTCAGGTAGCGGTCCACGGCCGAGGCCGCCGACCGGCCCTCGGCGATGGCCCACACCACCAGCGACTGGCCCCGCCCCGCGTCACCGGCGACGAACACGCCCGGGGCCCGTCCGCCCGCTGCGGCGAAGTGCGCGTCGCGGGCGAAGTTGCCGCGCCCGTCGTACTCCAGCCCCAGCTGCTCGCACAGGCCGCCGGACCGCTCGGGGCCGGAGAAGCCCAGCGCCAGCAGGACCAGCCCGGCTTCGATCACCCGCTCGGTGCCCGCCAGGGGCCGCCGCCCCGCGGGCTCCACGGCGGTCAGCCGCAGCGCCCGTACCCGTCCGCCGGCGTCCCCCTCGAAGCGCAGGGTGGCGCTGGAGAACAGCCGGGGGTCGCGCCCGGCCCGGCCGCGGGCCTCCTCGTGCGCGTGGGAGATCCGGTACACCTTCGGATGCACCGGCCACGGTTCCTCCTCCCGGCGGCCGGGCGCCGGCTCGGGGTTGATGTCCAGCTGGACCACGGAGAGCGCCCCCTGGCGCAGCGCCGTACCGAGGCAGTCCGATCCGGTGTCGCCGCCCCCGACCACCACCACGTGGACGCCCTCGGCCGTCACCGGCGACACCGGGAGGTCACCCTCGCAGACCTGGTTGGCGCAGGTCAGATAGTCCATGGCCTGGTGGATCCCGCCCAGCGAGCGCCCCGGTACGGGCAGCTCCCGGCGCTCTCCGGCCCCGACCGCGACGACCAGGGCGTCATAGCGGCCGCGCAGCCCGTCCGCGGGTTCGGCGCCGCCGACGTCCGAGCCCGTCACGAAGGAGGTGCCCTCGGCCCGCATCTGCTCGATCCGGCGTTCGAGCTGGGCCTTCTCCATCTTGAACTCGGGGATGCCGTAGCGGAGCAGGCCCCCGAGCCGGTCCTCCCGCTCGTGGACGACGACCCGGTGCCCGGCCCGGGTCAGCTGCTGGGCCGCGGCGAGCCCCGCCGGACCGGAGCCGATCACCCCCACGGACCGCCCGCCGCGCCGCTCCGGCGGGCGCGGGGTCATCCAGCCGCGCCGCGATCCCTCGTCGGCGATCGTCTGCTCGACGTTCTTGATGGTCACCGGCTCGGCGTTGATCGCGAGCACACAGGCGTCCTCGCAGGGCGCCGGGCAGAGCCGGCCGGTGAACTCGGGGAAGTTGTTCGTCGCGTGCAGCCGCTCGTACGCGGCGCGCCAGTCGGAGCGGGCCGCGTAGGCGTTCCACTCGGGTATCAGGTTCCCCAGCGGGCACCCCGTGTGGCAGAACGGGAGGCCGCAGTCCATGCAGCGGTCGGCCTGTTCCCGTACCAGGGGCAGCAGCGCCTGCCCGGCGTACACCTCGCGCCAGTCCCCGAGCCGCTCTTCGACGGGCCGCGCCGGAACGGCCTTGCGGGGGATCTTGAGGAAGCCGAACGGATCGGTCACGCGCCGCCTCCCTGGCCCGGGGTGCGAGAAGGGTGAGAGGCGCGGTACGGCGCGCCCGAAGCGCGCCGTATCCCACCTTTCCCCCAGATTACGCCGTCCGGGCGATCGGGGACCCGTCGCGCTGATGCGGTACCACCGCGGAGCCCGCCGGGCGCGGATCCTCCTCGGGGCGGAAGGAGACCGTGCGCGTGGGGGCGGGGATGGAGATGCCCTCCTCCCGGTAGCGCTGGTGCAGGCGCTTGATGAACTCGTGCTTGATCCGGTACTGGTCGCTGAACTCGCCGACGCCGAGGATCACCGTGAAGTTGATCCGGGAGTCCGCGAAGGTGTGGAAGCGGACCTTCGCCTCGTGGTCGGGGACCCCGCCCTCGATGTCGGCCATCACGCCGTCCACCACGTCGAGCGTCACCCGCTCCACGTGCTCCAGGTCGCTGTCGTAGCCGACCCCCGCCTGGACCAGGAGCGAGAGCTTCGCCTCCGGCTGGGTGAAGTTGGTCATGTTGGTCCGCGCCAGGCGCCCGTTGGGGATGATGACGAGGTTGTTCGACAGGTTGCGCACCACGCTGTTGCGCCAGTTGATGTCGACGACGTACCCCTCCTCGCCGCTGCTGAGCCGGATGTAGTCACCCGGCTGCACCGTCTTCGAGGCGAGGATGTGCACCCCGGCGAAGAGGTTGGCGAGGGTGTCCTGGAGGGCCAGCGCGACCGCCAGACCGCCGACGCCCAGGGCGGTGACCAGGGGCGCGATGGAGACCCCGACGGTCTCCAGCGCGACCAGCACGCCCATCGTGAGGACCACGATCCGCGTGATGTTGACGAAGATGGTGGCGGACGCGGCGACGCCGGTCCGGGACTGCGCCACGGACTGGACGAGCCCCGCGACCACGCGGGCCGCCGTGAACGTGGCGAAGATGATGAGCAGGGCGGTCAGTGACTGGTTGACGAGGCCGCCGACCCGCGCCGTGAGCGGCAGCGCGGTCGCGGCCACCGCCGCCCCCGCGATGACGGCCGCCCAGGGGGCCAGGGTGCGCAGCGCGTCGACGATGATGTCGTCGCCGGTCCACTTGGTCCGTTCCGCGTGCTTGGCCAGCCATTTCAGCAGGGCCCGCAGGAGCAGCCCGGCCGCGCCGCCCGAGGCCAGGGCGATCGCCGCCACCACCCAGTCGTGCAGCACGAGGTCCCGGGTCAACGCACGGCCTCCGCTCGCACGAGGTCCGGCCGCCGTATGTGTCGTGTCGTCACCATGTCACCTGTCAGGTCGCGTTGTGCGGGGCTCGTTCGAGCGGACGTACGCATTCCGAACGGACTGTCATCCTGCCGCATCCACTCGCGGACCCCGCAGCGGGGCCATCCCGAACTCCGTCCCCGGTGCCCGCCCCTTCAGACCCGCCCCGCGGACCT
The DNA here is from genome assembly GCF_000966975.1 of Streptomyces katrae. Classification (GTDB taxonomy): domain Bacteria; phylum Actinomycetota; class Actinomycetes; order Streptomycetales; family Streptomycetaceae; genus Streptomyces; species Streptomyces katrae. The sequence goes on from NZ_JZWV01000154.1 coordinate 20,932, forward strand.
TCCCCGACCGGGTGCGCGGCAGACTCCCGGCGAACTCCACCACCCGCACCCACTTCTCCTCGGGCAGCTCCCGGCGCACCAGGGCGGCGCTGGGCGGCGGCTCGCGGCGGGCGGCCGCCGTAGCGGGCGGGACCGCCATCGGCGCCATGGCCCTGACCCGCCCCGGGGGACGGCCCGCTACCCCGCCCACCGGTGGTGACCAGGCACCACGCCACAGTTGCTCCGGCCCGGCGAACTCCTCACCTGCCCGGCCCACACCCCCGGCCCCGCCGGACCACCGGCCCCCGCGGGGGCCGGTGGGATGTGCAGTCATGAACCTCCACGCGCACAAGGGGACCCGACGGTCCCGGGCACGCTCCCGGGTCCTGCTCGCCTCCCTCGCCGCCGCGGCGGCCCTGACCGGCCCGCTGGTCGCGACGGCACCGGCCGCGTCCGCCGCCGGCCCCAGGCCCTCCGACCCGGCACCCTCCGCCCCGGGCAAGCAACGGACCCCCGCCGGGCAGCAGACCCCGGCCAAACAACGGCCCCCGGCCGGTGACCAGCGCCGGGACCCCGACCGGGACCACGACGAGGACCCCGGGCGGGAGCACGGCAAGGACGACCACCCGCACAAGAGGAAGCCGGCCGCCGTCGCGCACGGGCTGCGCCAGTTCACCTCCGACAACACCTTCACCCCGCCCGCGGGCGTCACCTCCGTCTTCGTCCAGGCCTGGGGCG
>NZ_JZWV01001248.1 GCF_000966975.1 Streptomyces katrae
GCTTGATCCTGGTGCCGTTCAGTTCCTTCTCGATCAGGCCCTCCTGGAGGCCGACCAGGGCGGTGGCGTGGGTCAGGTTCGGGAAGTACCCGATGCGGACCTCGGGCGCCGAGAGCTTCTTGCCGTCCTCGGCGGCGGCGCCGGCCGCCTTCGGCTCGTCCTTCTCCGCCTCGGAACCGTAGCCGCAGGAAGCGAGGGCGCCGATCAGCAGCGGCAGGGCGGTGGCGGCGACGACGCCGCGGCGGAGCAGGGACTTACGGGTGACAGGCACGGGAGGACTTCCTCTCGACGCGCCGTCCTGGTGTTACGGCGCAGGTGTTCGATGGTGGTGCGGGGGCGGGTACGGCAGGTGGGGGGTGAGGGCGCGCATGCGGTGCGCGTACGTCATCGCGCACATCGCGCCACCCCTCCCTGGCCGCTGCCGAGGACGCCGCTGCCCACGCGGCCGCCCTCCTTCGCGAAGGTGGTGTACATGTCGGTCCGCATGACCTAGAAGTCCCAGCCTTCTTCGTCCGCCTGTACCGCTTCGGCCTGGGAGGCGAAGGACTCGCCCGCCATGCCCGCCGCCAGCGTGGTGCCGTCGGCCGGGTCGATCAGCAGGAAGGACCCGGTGCGGCGCGAGTCGGCGTACGCGTCGAGCGCGAGCGGCTCGGCGGTGCGGACGACGACACGGCCGATGTCGTTGGCCACCAGCTGCCCGGGGTTCGGGTGCTGGGACAGGTCGTCCAGCGTCAGCCGGGAGGGGATCTCCTTGACGATCGCCTTGACCGTGCGCGTGGTGTGCTTGATCAGCACCCGCGCGCCCACGGCCAGCGGCTGGTCGGCCACGTGGCAGACCGTCGCGACGACGTCCTGGGTGGTGGCCGGGGCGCTCGCGGTCGGCGCGATCAGGTCACCGCGCGAGATGTCGATGTCGTCCTTCAGCCGCAGGGTCACCGACTGCGGGGACCAGGCGATGTCCACGGACTCACCGAGCGCGTCGATGCCCTCGATCACCGAGGTCTTCCCCGACGGCAGGACCGTCACGGCCTCGCCGACGCGCAGGACGCCGGAGGCGATCTGGCCCGCGTAGCCCCGGTAGTCGGGGTGCTCGGCGGTCTGCGGACGGATCACGTACTGCACCGGGAAACGCGCCGGGCAGGCGGTGAGGTCGTGGCTGACCGGAACGGTCTCCAGGTGCTCCAGCACCGTCGGGCCGCCGTACCAGTCCATGTTCGCCGACGGCTCGACCACGTTGTCCCCGGCCAGGGCCGAGATCGGGATCGCGGTGATCTCCGGGACGCCCAGCTCGGAGGCGTAGGCGGTGAACTCCTCGGCGATCTTCGCGAAGACGCTCTCCCGGTAGTCGACGAGGTCCATCTTGTTGACGGCGAGGACCACGTGCGGGACGCGCAGGAGGGCGGCGACGGCGGCGTGCCGGCGGGTCTGCTCGATGACTCCGTTGCGGGCGTCGACGAGGACCACGGCGAGGTCGGCGGTGGAGGCGCCGGTGACCATGTTCCGGGTGTACTGCACGTGCCCGGGGGTGTCGGCGAGGATGAACCGGCGGCGGGCGGTGGCGAAGTAGCGGTAGGCCACGTCGATGGTGATGCCCTGCTCCCGCTCGGCCCGCAGGCCGTCGGTGAGCAGCGCCAGGTCCGGGGCGTCCTGGCCACGGTCGGCGGAGACCCGCTCCACGGCTTCCAGCTGGTCCTCCAGGACCGACTTGGAGTCGTGCAGCAGCCGGCCCACCAGGGTGGACTTGCCGTCGTCGACGGAACCCGCGGTGGCGAAGCGCAGCAGCGTGGTGGCGCTGAGCTGCTCGGTGGTGGTCGTCATGGTTAGAAGTACCCTTCGCGCTTGCGGTCTTCCATCGCGGCCTCGGACAGCTTGTCGTCGGCGCGGGTCGCACCCCGCTCGGTGAGGCGGGAGACGGCGATCTCGGCGATCACGGCGTCCAGATCGGCGGCGTCGGAGTCGACGGCGCCGGTGCAGGACATGTCGCCGACGGTGCGGTAGCGCACCAGGCGCTTCTCCACCGGCTCGGTGTCCTTGGGGCCGCCCCATTCGCCGGCGGTCAGCCACATGCCGTTGCGCTGGAAGACGTCCCGCTCGTGCGCGAAGTAGATCTCCGGCAGTTCGATGTTCTCGCGGGCGATGTACTGCCACACGTCCAGCTCGGTCCAGTTGGAGAGCGGGAAGACGCGGACGTGCTCACCGGGGGCGTGACGGCCGTTGTACAGCTGCCACAGCTCGGGGCGCTGGCGGCGGGGGTCCCACTGGGAGAACTCGTCGCGCAGGGAGAACACGCGCTCCTTGGCGCGGGCCTTCTCCTCGTCGCGGCGGCCGCCGCCGAACACGGCGTCGAACTTCAGCTGCTGGATGGCCTCGGTGAGGGGGACGGTCTGCAGCGGGTTGCGGACGCCGTCCGGACGCTCGCGGAGCTTGCCGGCGTCGATGTACTCCTGGACGGAGGCCACGTGCAGGCGCAGGCCGTGCTTCTCCACGGCGCGGTCGCGGTAGGCGAGCACCTCGGGGAAGTTGTGGCCGGTGTCCACGTGCAGCAGGGCGAAGGGCACCGGCGCGGGGGCGAAGGCCTTGAGCGCCAGGTGCAGCATGACGATGGAGTCCTTGCCGCCGGAGAAGAGGATCACCGGCTTCTCGAACTCGCCCGCCACCTCGCGGAAGATGTGCACCGCCTCGGATTCGAGGGCGTCGAGGTGCGACAGCGCGTAGGGCGCGTCGGAACCGGACTCGGTGTGCAGGTGCGCGGCGGTGGTCATGCCAGACCCCTCTCGGTGAGCAGTGCGTGCAGGGCGGACGCCGACTCCCGCACGGTCTGCGTGTGCGACTCGATGCGCAGGTCGGGGGCTTCCGGTGCCTCGTACGGGTCGTCGACGCCGGTCAGACCGGTGATCTCGCCCGCCGCCTGCTTGGCGTACAGGCCCTTCACGTCACGCTCGGAGCACACCTCGACCGGGGTCGCGACGTGCACTTCGAGGTAGCTCGTACCGGCCGCGGCGTGCCGCTTCGCGACGGCCTCGCGGCTGTCGGCGAAGGGGGCGATGACCGGGACGAGGGCCTTCACACCGTTGCTCGCGAGGAGTTCGGCGACGAAGCCGATCCGCTGCACGTTGGTGTGCCGGTCCTCGCGGCTGAAGCCCAGGCCGGCGGAGAGGAACTCGCGGATCTCGTCCCCGTCGAGGACCTGTCTCTTATACAC
>NZ_JZWV01001249.1 GCF_000966975.1 Streptomyces katrae
CCACCCGGTGGCCCTCGGCGCGCAGCCGCTCCGCCAGCGCGTAGGCGATGGTGGTCTTGCCCGCGCTGGGCAGACCGGTCAGCCACACGGTGGCTCCCTGGCCGGTCACGCTCATCCGCTTCTCCGTAGGTTCCGTGGTTGTGGTGGTCATCAGCCGTGCAGCCCGCATTCGGTCTTGCCGCGCCCGGCCCAGCGGCCGGCCCGGGCGTCCTCGCCCTCGGCGACCCGGCGGGTGCAGGGGGCGCAGCCGACGGAGGTGTAGCCGTCCATCAGCAGCGGGTTGGTCAGGACGCCGTGCTCGGCGACGTACGCCTCCACGTCGTCCTGGGTCCAGCGGGCGATCGGGGAGACCTTGACCTTCTGCCGCTTCTCGTCCCAGCCGACCACCGGGGTACCGGCCCGGGTGGGGGACTCGTCGCGGCGCAGGCCCGTGGCCCACGCCTCGTACGCGGTCAGGCCCTCTTCGAGGGGCTTGACCTTGCGCAGGGCGCAGCACAGGTCGGGGTCGCGGTCGTGGAGCTCCGGCCCGTACTCGGCGTCCTGTTCGGCGACCGTCTGGCGCGGGGTGAGGGTGATGACGTTGACGTCCATCACGGCCTGGACCGCGTCACGGGTGCCGATGGTCTCCTCGAAGTGGTAGCCGGTGTCCAGGAACACCACGTCCACGCCGGGGAAGGCGCGGGAGGCGAGGTGGGCGACCACCGCGTCCTCCATGGAGGAGGTCACGCAGAACTTCGCACCGAACGTCTCCGCGGCCCAGGTGAGGATCTCCAGGGCGGAGGCGTCCTCCAGCTCCCGGCCGGCCCGCTCGGCCAGCTCCTTCAGCTCCGTGAGACGCGCGTCTTGAACGGTGGTCATATCTCGTCCCCTCCAGCGGTGTCGGTCTGAACGCCCCGGGCCAGCAGCCCGAGGTACTTCAGCTGGAAGGCCCGGTTGCAGGCCCTGCATTCCCAGGCGCCGTGGCCCGTCTCGTGCGGAAACAGGTCCTCGTCGCCGCAGTACGGGCAGTAGAACGGTGCGGCGCGCTCGCTCACGAGAGGTCCTCGTCCTTGGCGCGGCCGACCCAGGCGGCGAAGCGCTCGCCTTCCTCACGCTGCTCCGAGAAGCGCGTGACGACCCGCTCGACGTAGTCGGGCAGTCCGGCCGAGGTGACCTTGAGGCCGCGGACCTTGCGGCCGAAGCCGGCCTCCAGGCCCAGGGCGCCGCCCAGGTGGACCTGGTAGCCCTCGACCTGGTTGCCCTCGTCGTCCAGGACCAGCTGGCCCTTGAGACCGATGTCCGCCACCTGGATACGGGCGCAGGCGTTCGGGCAGCCGTTGATGTTGATGGTGATCGGCTCGGCGAAGTCCGGCAGGCGGCGCTCCAGCTCGTCGATCAGCGAGGCGCCGCGGCCCTTGGTCTCGACGATGGCCAGCTTGCAGAACTCGATGCCGGTGCAGGCCATCGTGCCGCGGCGGAACGGGGACGGCTTGACCCGCAGGTCCAGCGCCTCCAGGGCCGTGACGACGGAGTCGACCTGGTCCGCCTCGATGTCGAGGACGATCATCTTCTGCTCGGCGGTGGTGCGCAGGCGCCCGGAGCCGTGCTGCTCGGCGATGTCCGCGATCTTGGTCAGGGTGGCGCCGTCCACGCGGCCGACGCGCGGGGCGAAGCCGACGTAGAACCTGCCGTCCTTCTGCTGGTGGACGCCGACGTGGTCGCGCCACTGGCCGCTGGGCTGCTCGGGGGCGGGGCCGTCGGTCAGCTTGCGCTTCAGGTACTCGTCCTCCAGGACCTGGCGGAACTTGGCCGCGCCCCAGTCGGCGACGAGGAACTTCAGGCGGGCGCGGGTGCGCAGGCGCCGGTAGCCGTAGTCGCGGAAGATCGAGATGACGCCCTCGTAGACGTCCGGGACCTCGTCGAGGGAGACCCAGGTGCCCAGGCGGACGCCCAGCTTGGGGTTGGTGGACAGGCCGCCGCCGACCCAGACGTCGAAGCCGGGGCCGTGCTCCGGGTGGTTCACGCCGACGAAGGCGATGTCGTTGATCTCGTGCGCCACGTCGAGCAGCGGCGAGCCGGAGACGGCGGACTTGAACTTGCGGGGCAGGTTGGAGAAGTCCTTGTTTCCGACGATGCGCCGGTAGATCTCCTCGATGGCGGGGGTGCCGTCGATGATCTCGTCCTGGGCGATGCCGGCGACGGGCGAGCCGAGGATGACGCGGGGCGTGTCACCGCAGGCCTCGGTGGTGGACAGGCCGACGGCCTCCAGACGGCGCCAGATCTCGGGGACGTCCTCGATCCGGATCCAGTGGTACTGCACGTTCTGGCGGTCGGTGAGGTCGGCGGTGCCGCGCGCGAACTCCTCGGAGATCTCGCCGATGACGCGCAGCTGCTCGGTGGTCAGCCGGCCGCCGTCGATGCGGACGCGCAGCATGAAGTACTTGTCGTCCAGCTCCTCCGGCTCCAGGATCGCGGTCTTGCCGCCGTCGATCCCGGGCTTGCGCTGGGTGTAGAGGCCCCACCAGCGCATACGGCCGCGCAGGTCGTTGGGGTCGATCGAGTCGAAGCCCGTCTTGGAGTAGATCGTCTCAATGCGCGTCCGCACGTTGAGACCGTCGTCGTCCTTCTTGAACTGCTCATTGCCGTTGAGGGGCGTGTGGTGTCCGACGGCCCACTGGCCCTCGCCGCGGTGACGGCCGGTCTTGCGGCGCGCGGCGGCTGCAGGGGCGGCTGCGGGCGTTTCGGGGGTGGCGGCCATGGCGGGTACGTCCTTCTTCAACGGCTCGAGGCAGGGCAGGGGAGCGGCGGCGCGCCCCTGTCAGGCTGGAATCTCCGAGCAGGTGTGGTCGATTTCCGCCCTTTTGTCGGGGTTTCCGACGTGCGGGGGCGGTGTTTCGGCCTTCAGGGGGCTTGCAGGTGGTCGACGCGTCCGCGGCGGCGGGGACGGCGGCGACGTGCGGCGGTGGCTGGTTCCGTCAGCTCGCCCGACACATGGCGCTGGACATGCGGCCGAGGTCGACGTGACGTCGACTCACCAAGGCGATTCCAGCTCCATTCATGGCCGAAGCGTGGCACGGGCCGATTGGAGGAGTCCACTACTGTCCACTATCCGGACGAACTGGTCCCGAATCATGAGACCGCGTGACGGGGGTCACGTCGGACGGGGGTTCCGGATGCGCGTGTCCGCGCCGCCCGGGGACCGGGACGGCGCGGACGGGGCCTCGGG
>NZ_JZWV01001250.1 GCF_000966975.1 Streptomyces katrae
GACGGGGCCTCGGGAAGGAGGGGGCGGGGGCCGGGAGGCCCCGGGGAATCGCGGGTCTACGCGCCGGGCCAGGGGCCCGGGGTCGGGGTGTCCGGCTTCTCTTCCGTTTCCGTCTTGAAGACCTTGAAGCCGCGGCGCTGGTAGTTGTCCATCGCCGTCGGCCCGTCCTGGCTGCAGGTGTGGACCCACACCCGGCGGGTGGGCTCCAGGCCCGGCCACCGCTCCGCGAGGTCCCAGGCGCGGGCCGTGCCCAGCGTCAGCAGGTGCCCGCCGATGCGGCGGCCCCGGAAGTCCGGCAGCAGCCCGAAGTACATGATCTCCACCACACCGTCCGGCTGCGGGTCCAGCTCGATGTACCCCGCCGGGGTGCCCCGGTCGTACGCCACCCAGGTCTCCACGCCCGGCCGGTCCAGCTGCTCCAGCCACTCCGCCCGGGTGAGCGACAGCCGGTCCGTCCAGTGGATGTCCCCGCCCACCGAGGCGTACAGGAACCGGCTGAACTCGGGCGAGGGCACCTCGGCCCGGCTGATCGTTATCTCCGGGCCGGGTTCGGCGGCCGGGACCAGGTCGGCGGGAGACGTCATCTCCAGGGACCAGGTGGTCAGTGTGATGGTGCTCATGCGCTTCAGGGAACCACGCCCGTTCCGCCGCGGCCCAGCCGGGCCCGTACCACCGCCGGGGCCGTGGAGTGCGGCAGCAGCCCCGCCGGGTCCTGCGGACGGATCAGCTCCACCTCCACGTCCTCCGCGAACCGGTACGGCCGGTGGCTCAGCACCCCGGCGAGGTGGCGGCGGACCCGGGAGAGCTCGGCCCGCACCGTCACCGTCCGGGTGGGATCCCCGAACACCTCCTCCGCCAGCTCCGCCGCCGTCCGCCCGCGCGGGGTCTCCGCCAGCAGGAACAGCAGCTCGGCGTGGCGCGGGCTCAGTTCCTGCGACCAGCTGCCCGCGGCCCCGTAGACCGTCGCCGTCCAGGACCGGGGCCGGCTCAGGTCCAGCACCACCCGGCTCACCGCCGCGGCCGCCGAGGGCTCCGCCAGGCGCAGCAGCCAGCCGCCGGGCAGCGGCTCCGCGACGCAGTCGCCCAGCTGCGGGATCCACAGCCGCCCGGGGCCCAGCGCCTTCGGCAGCTGCACCCGGTCCGCGGGCGCCAGCCCCGTCACCGCCGCCGTCCAGCCGTGCGGGTCCACGGCCACGGCCCGGCCGGGCAGTCGGGCCAGCAGCGGCGCCGCCACCGTCCGCAGCCGCTCCAGGGACTCCAGGTGCCGAACCCGCAGCTCTCGCTCGGCCAGCCGGGCCACCGAGCTGACCCAGGCCAGGGTCGCCGGGTGCATGGTGGCCAGCGGCCCGCTGACGTCGACCACACCCAGCAGCTGCCCGTCCCGGGGATCGTGGACCGGGGCCCCGGCGCAGGTCCAGTCGTGGTGGCTGGAGACGAAGTGCTCCGCCGAGAACACCTGCACCGGCCGCCGGGTCACCAGCGAGGTGCCCACCCCGTTCGTGCCGACCACGGCCTCGTCCCAGTCGGCCCCCACCGCGAACCCCAGCCGGTCCGCCTTGCGCAGGATGCTGCTGTGCCCCTCCCGCCACAGCAGCCGCCCGTCGGCGTCGGCGACGACCATGATGTGCAGGGACTCGTCCAGCTCGGGCAGCAGCCCCTCCCGCAGCACGGGCAGGATCTCCCGCAGCGGCGAGACCTGCCGCCGCTCCTCGGTCTCGGCGGCCGACAGCACCCGCGAGCGCGCGTCCCGGTCGGGGTGCACCCCGCCGGCCATCCTCCGCCGGTGCACCCCGCCGGCCATCATCCGCCGCCAGGACTCGGCGATCTCCGGGCGCGGGGCGGCCGGCGGGCGGTCCCCGGCCAGCGCCGCCGCCCGTACCCCCTTGAGCAGACGCGCGGCCTCCCGCGCGTCCATGGCCGAGATACGCGCCACGTCGACCGCGCTGCCTGCGGTGTGGGCCACCGGAACCTCCCCGTGCTGAACAGGACGTACTGCGGAAACGCCGAGGCCGGCGTACGCGACCCTTCCCCGGGCACGTGCGGCGGGCACCTGCGACCACCTGTGGGACGAAGGGTTGCAACGGTATGCAACTCTCGCCAACCCCCGGTCGTCCGACCGAAACTATCGGCACGCCGCCGAGCGGCGTGACAGCTCCTTCCTCGGGGCTCTTGGGACCAGGGGTGGTGCCGAGTCGGCGCGGCGCCACCCCCGGTCCCACCTGGACGGGTTCGGATCCCGGCGCTGAACGGTTCAAGGTCGCGGTGGTTTGGGGACCGCCGCGGCCCCGCGGTCCCGGGTGGTTTGGGGACCACCCGCGAACCGCGCGAACCGCAGCGGTCAGGGGACCGCGTTCAGCCCGTGATCCGCGCCCGTGCCACCAGGGCACCCAGGTCCAGGGTGTGCGGCAGCGTTCCGAAGGCCGCCCCCCGGTCACCGCCGAGCCGCGACGCGCAGAAGGCGTCCGCCACCTCCGGCGGGGCGAAGCGCACCAGCAGCGAACCTTGTAGCACCAGGGCCATCCGCTCCACCACCCGGCGCGCCCGTCCCTCGATCCCCTCCAGGTCCGCGAGCTCCGTGAACAGGCCCTTGACGGCCGCGTCCAGCCGGTGGTCGGCGCCCCGGGCCAGGCCGATCTCCTGGAGGAAGGCGTTCAGCGCCTGCGGCTCCCTCTGGAGGGCGCGCAGCGCGTCCAGCGCCTGGACGTTGCCCGAGCCCTCCCAGATGGAGCTCACCGGAGATTCGCGCAGCAGTCTCGGCAGTCCGGACTCCTCTACGTAGCCGTTTCCCCCCAGACACTCCAGTGCCTCCGCCACCATCGGCGTACAGCGTTTGGTCACCCAGTACTTCGCCGCGGGCACCGCCAGGCGCAGGAAGGCCCGCTCCTGCTCCGTCCCCGCGTCGTACGCCGCCGCCAGGCGCAGCGTCAGGACGGTCGCCGCCTCCGACTCCAGGGCGAGGTCGGCCAGGACNTTCGCGCAGCAGTCTCGGCAGTCCGGACTCCTCTACGTAGCCGTTTCCCCCCAGACACTCCAGTGCCTCCGCCACCATCGGCGTACAGCGTTTGGTCACCCAGTACTTCGCCGCGGGCACCGCCAGGCGCAGGAAGGCCCGCTCGGTCGGCCAGGACGTTGCGCATCAGCGGCTGCTCGATGAGCGGCGCTCCGAAAGCAGAGCGGTGCTCCGTATGGTGGACGGCCTGGGTGAGCGCCTGCCGCATCAGCGCGGCCGAGCCGGCCACACAGTCCAGCCGGGTCGCCGCGACCATCCCGATGATGGTCCGCACCCCCCGCCCCTCCTCGCCCACCCGCCGCGCCCAGGTCCCGTCGAACTCGACCTCCGCCGACGCGTTCGACCGGTTCCCCAGCTTGTCCTTCAGCCGCTGGACCGCGAAGGCGTTGCGCGTCCCGTCCGGCAGCACCCGCGGCACCAGGAAGCAGGTCAGCCTGTCCTTCCCCGAGGGGGCTGCCTGCGCCAGCACCAGGAAGCCGTCCGACATCGGCGCCGAACAGAACCACTTGTGCCCGGTCAGCAGGTACTCCCCGGAGGCGTCCAGCGCCACCGCCGACGTCGTGTTCGCCCGTACGTCGCTGCCCCCCTGCTTCTCCGTCATCGCCATCCCGAACAGCACCCCGGCCTTGTCCCCGGGCGGCCGCAGCCCCTCCTCGTACACGTGCGAGGTCAGCAGCGGCTCCCACTGCGCGGCCAGCTCCGGATCCGCCCGCAGCGCCGGCACCGCCGCGTGCGTCATCGACAACGGACAGCCGTGCCCCGCCTCCGCCTGCGACCACACGAAGAAGCCCGCCGCCCGCCTCAGGTGCCCCGACGGCCGCCCCCACGCGTCGGTCAGCCCCGCACCCACCGCGTGCCCCAGCAGCCGGTGCCACGCCGGATGGAACTCCACCTCGTCGATCCGGTGCCCGTAGCGGTCGTGCGTCCGCAGCACCGGCGGGTTCTCGTTCGCCTGGCGGGCCCACTGCTGGGCCTGCGCCGAGCCCGCGGCGCGCCCCAGGTCCGTGAGCTCCCGCCGCACCTCCTCCCGGACTTCGGGAGCCGCCTCGGCGAGGTGGCGCTCCACCCCCTCCGTGAGTGCCCGGTCGCCCAGGTAGACCTCGTACCCGACGAGCGGCGGAGCCTGGTTGCTGACTGTGTGGGTGGTGGCTGCCATGCGGCTACGGTAAGGACGTGCAGCCAGCAAAAGAAACACCCGACGGGACCCCGGCACGCCCGGGCCGGCTCCACCGGGCCCGCGTCCTCTACCGCAACGTCTCCAAGCGCAAGATGGGCTGGCTGCTCCTCAAGGACACGGTCAACTCGTGCGTCGAGTACCGGATCCTCGGCCTCGCCGCGGAAGCAGCCTTCTTCACCCTCCTCTCCCTGCCCCCGCTCTTCCTCGGCCTGCTCGGCCTCCTCGGCTACGTGGACGGCTGGACCAACACCCAGTCGGTGGCCAGCATCGAGGAGAACATCCTGCGCGCCGTCGGCACCGTCCTGTCCGACCGGGGCGTCAACGACATCGCCAGACCGATGCTCGACGACGTGACCCGCGAGGGCCGCCCCGACCTGATCTCCCTCGGCTTCGCCTTCGCCCTGTGGTCCGGCTCCCGCGCCGTCAACGTCTTCATCGACACCATCACCGTCATGTACGGGCTCGACGGGCAGCGCGGCATCGTCAAGACCAGGCTGCTCGCCTTCCTCCTCTACGTCATCGCCCTGGTGATCGGCGCGATCGTGCTGCCGCTGATGGTGGTCGGCCCCGACGCCGTCGTCCGGCTGGTGCCCTGGAGCACGGAGGTGATCGCCGTCCTCTACTGGCCGGTGGTCACCCTGCTGTCCATCGCCTTCCTGACCACGCTCTACCACGTCTCCGTGCCCGTCCGCTCGCCGTGGATCGAGGACGTCCCGGGCGCGCTCGTGGCCCTCGCCATGTGGGTGCTGGGCTCGTTCCTGCTGCGGATCTACCTCACCAACACGGTGGAGGGCCCCACCATCTACGGGTCCCTGGCCGCCCCGGTCGCCGTCCTGCTGTGGATCGGCATCTCGGCCTTCGCGGTGCTCGTCGGCGCCGCCGTCAACGCCGCCATCGACCGGGTCTGGCCCTCGGTGGCCACCGCCGCGGCCCGCGAGGCCAACGAACGGGTCCGGGA
>NZ_JZWV01001251.1 GCF_000966975.1 Streptomyces katrae
GGTCCGGGAGGCCGAGGCCGCCCAGCTCGTCGCCCGGGCCGCCGCCTGGCGGGCCCTGGCCGAAGGGGAGTCCGAGGACGACGAGGACGCCGGGATGCCCTCGGAGTTCCCCGAGCGCTGGTCGAACTTCCTGCCCCCGGACGACTACACCTCCCGCCTGCGCAAACACTGACCGCCCGGCCCGGCCCGCGGGCACGGCCTAGGCTGGCGGCATGTACGAGGAAGCCCCCTCCCGGACCGTCCCCGGAGCCGTGGTCTGGCGGGCCCGGGGGCAGGGCGGGGCCGTGCTGCCCGACGGGTGCATGGACCTGCTGTGGACCGGCGGCCGGCTGCTGGTGGCCGGCCCCGACACCGGCCCCCACCCCGCCGGAGAGGTCCCCGGCCGCTCCTTCACCGGGCTCCGCCTCGCCCCCGGAGCAGCGCCCGCACTGCTCGGGGTACCGGCGTGGGAACTGCGCGACCGGCGGGTCGAGCTGGCCGCCCTCTGGCCCGGCCCCGAGGTACGCCGGCTGACCGAGCGGACCGCCGGGTACGAGGACCCCCGCGCCGGTCTCGAAGCGCTGGCCCGGGCCCGGTTCGCAGCCGTGGGCCCGCCCGATCCGCTCCCCGCCGAGGTCACGGCCCGGCTGCGGGCCGGACAGCCCGTCTCCGCCATCGCGGCGGCCGTCGGCCTCGGCGAGCGCCAGTTGCGCCGCCGCTGCCTCGACGCCTTCGGGTACGGCCCCCGCACCCTGGGCCGCGTACTGCGCCTCCAGCGGGCACTGGCCCTGACCCGCCGCGGCCTCCCGCAGGCCGAGGTGGCGTACGCCGCCGGCTACGCCGACCAGGCGCACCTGGCCCGCGAGGTGCGGGCCCTGGCCGGGACCACCCTCGGGGCGTGGGCGGCGGCTCAGGCCCCGTCGGCGACCAGCGGGGCGAACAGCGAGACCTGGCAGCCGTCGGGATCCAGGACCACCGCGTAACGCTGCCCCCAGAAGGCGTCCCAGGGCTTCAGGTGCCCGCCGTGGCCGGCCTCCGTCAGCTCCGCGTACAGCGCGTCCACCTCTGCGGGGGAGTCGCACAGGAACGCGAGCTCGCGGCGCGGCCCGCCCGAGGGCGGGGTCCAGGACGGGTCGAAGGAACGGACGACGGCCTCCGTGTCCCAGGCGATCCGCAGGCCGCCGGGCAGGACCGCCTCCACATGGGGCTGCCCGTCGGCGTCGGCCGGGACGTCCAGGCCGAGACGGCGGTAGAAGGCGAGCGAGGCGGCCATGTCGGAGACGACCAGGCCGATCATGTCGAGTCGTGGAGTCATGGACGCAGGCTAGGCCCGGCCGGGGCGGCCGGTCTTGAAGGAAACGGACACGGCGGTGCGGCCGCGGGCCGCCGAGGAAACGGACACCGCGCGGCAGCGGCGGCCGCTCTCCACCCGTGGGTGGAGGAGCGACCTCCACCCGGGATCCACCCCGGCGCCGATCACAGGGACGCGGCCCGTTCCTAGCGTGAAGGGCATGGATATCGCACGTGTTCTCGTCATCGCACTGGTCGTCGCCTTCGTCCTCGTACGCAGGTTCGGCGGACGGCCCGTCAAGGACCAGGACCGGCTCTGGGTGCTGCCCGCCGTCCTCGCCGCCGTCGGCGCGGCCCAGGGCGGACTCGTAGCCCCCGCCCACCCGGTGCTCAGCGTGGTCCTGCTGGCCGCCGGGATCGCGGCGGCCTTCGGCACCGGCCACCTCATCGGCCGCGCCATGACCCTGTGGCGCGAGCCCGACGGCACGCTCTGGGCCAAGGGCAACCGGACCGTCCTCGCCCTCTTCGGGCTCTCCCTCGCGACCCGCGTGGCCCTCGCCCTCCTCGGCGCGGCCGTGGGCGTCCCCGTCCGGAACGGGGCCCTGCTGGTGACCCTCGCGAGCTGGATCCTGGCCCAGGGCCTGGCCCTGACCGCCCGCTCCCGCCGGATCCCGGCCGCCGTGTGAAGACCGCTCCGATGCGCTGCGGGCTGCCGTGGCCGGGCTGGCTACAGTGGGCAGGGATGTCGCCCCGCACCCTGCCCATGCCCACGGACACCCACGTCAGGATCGCCGTCCAGGTGGCGCTGCTCGTCTGGTTCGTGCACGGCCTGCTCACACCCCCGCCGGGCGCCGCCGCCCTCGCGTGCGGGCTGGCCGGGCTCGCCCTGACCCTCCTTGGCGTCACCCTCCTCGACGGCCGCCCCCGCGCCGGGGCGTGGACCCTCGCCGCCGCCCTCGCCGCCGCCTGCGCGACCGGCCTGCTGGCGCCCGCCACCCCCTGGGTGGTCCTCGTCTTCGCCGTGTGCGGCTTCGCCGCCGCCCGCCTCGGGGCGGTCGCCTCCACCCTCCTCCTCGTCGCGGCGGCGGCCGCGGCGGCCGCCGTCACCCTGGTGCGCGGGCGCGACACCGTCGAACTGTGGAACGTCGTCGGCCTCTGCGGGATGTTCGCGTACGTCCGGGCCGGCCGGTCCCGGCGCGCCGCCGCCGAGTCCGAGCGGCAGCGCGCCCTGCTGGCCGAGCGGGCCCACGTGGCCCGGGAGGTCCACGACATCCTCGCGCATTCGCTCTCCGCCCAGCTCATCCACCTGGAGGGCGCCCGGCTCACCCTGGAGGCCGGCCGCTACGAGGAGGCGGGGGTCCTGGTCGAGCGGGCCCGCACCCTCGCCAAGGGCGGACTGGAGGAGACCCGCCGGGCCGTGGCCGTGCTGCGCGGCGACGCCCCCGCCCCGCGCGAGGCCCTCACCGCCCTCGCCGAGGAGTACCGCCGTACGACGGGCGCCGCGTGCACCCTCACCGTCTCCGATGGGCCGCTCCCGCTGCCGCCCGAGGCCGCCCTCGCCGTGGTCCGCACCGCGCAGGAGGCCCTGACCAACGCCCGCAAGCACGCCGTCGGGGCCGACGTGGAGATCACCCTCTCCTGCGCGGGCGGCCGCTACGAGCTGTGCGTCACCGACTCCGGCGGTACCGGACCCGCCCCGCACGCCGCCACCGGCGGCGGATACGGCCTGGTCGGGATGGCCGAACGGGCCGAACTCAGCGGAGCCGCCCTCGACGCCGGACCGTACGGTCCCGGCTTCCGCGTCCACCTGGAAGGACCCCTCGCACCGTGACCGAGACCGGCGCCCCGATCCGCGTGGTCGTGGCCGACGACCAGACCGTCGTACGGGAGGGGCTCGTCCTGCTGCTGGGACTGCTGCCCGGCACCGAGGTGGTCGCCGCGGCGGCCGACGGCGCCGAGGCCGTCCGGCTCGTCGCCGAACACGCCCCCGACGTGGTCCTGATGGACCTGCGCATGCCCCGCACGGACGGGGTGGAGGCCACCCGGCTGATCACCCGGGACCACCCCGGCACCGGGGTCGTCGTCCTCACCACCTACAGCGACGACACCTCCGTAATGGACGCCCTCAGGGCCGGCGCCCGCGGCTACCTCACCAAGGACGCCGACGCGCAGGAGATCGCCCGCGCCCTGGCCGCCGTACGCGAGGGCGCCACCAGCCTGGGCCGGGCGGCCCAGGAACGCCTCGTCGCGGCGGCCGTCGCCGGCGCCGAACCCCCGGCCCGCCCCCAGGACGCGGCGCTGCCCGACGGCCTGACGGCGCGTGAGGGCGAGGTGCTCGCCCTGATCGCCGGGGGCCACTCGAACTCCGAGATCGCCCGGCGGCTCACCATCGGCGAATCCACCGTCAAGACGCACATCAACAACCTCTTTGCCAAGACCGGGGTCCGCGACCGCGCCCAGGCCGTGCGCTACGCCTACCGCCACGGGCTCGCGACCCCGTCCGGATGACGGGACCGACGGCGGAATTTATTCGGTGGTGCGGCCCGCGGGGGCCGGGTTATGGTTCCGGAGACGGAAGCGCCGGGCCAACCGCCTTCCGGGAGAGCCGCGTCGGCTCGTCGAGGAGCCAGCAGGAGGTGAGGACGTTGATGACTGTCACGGTGACGGGTACCGCCCGCGTTCAGGAGTTCGTCTTCGTTTCCGCCCCCGTGGTCTCCGGCTGACCTCACACCTCTCCGCGCGCCGCCGTGCGCGCACTGCCGGGGCCACCCTGTGAAGGGTTCCCCTTGACTTCCTCTTCCGCTTCCTCCCTTTCCGCACGCCCGCACGCCCTCGCCGCCTACGGCTGGGACGAGTACTGGGCCGCCGAGTTCGCCCCGTACGCCGCCGAGGGACTCCTCCCCGGCCGGGTCGTCCGCGTCGACCGCGGGCAGTGCGACGTCATGACCGAGGACGGCGTGATCCGCGCCG
This sequence comes from Streptomyces katrae, assembly GCF_000966975.1. Lineage (GTDB taxonomy): Bacteria > Actinomycetota > Actinomycetes > Streptomycetales > Streptomycetaceae > Streptomyces > Streptomyces katrae. The sequence goes on from NZ_JZWV01001251.1 coordinate 4,240, forward strand.
ATACCGCGTTCGTGACCCCCCACGACCCGCTCCGGGTCATCTGCACGGGCGACTGGGCCGCCGTCGAGGCGGCCGGCAACCCGCGCTACGTGAAGGCGTACCTGCCGCGCCGCACCGCCTTCGTACGGTCCACCTCCTCGCAGCGGTCCGAGGGGCAGATCCTCGCCGCCAACGTCGACCACGCGGTCATCGCGGTCTCCCTGGCCGGCGAGCCCGACCTCGGCCGGATCGAACGCTTCCTCGCCCTGGCGTGGGAGTCGGGCGCCCAGCCGCTGGTCGTCCTGACCAAGGCCGACCTGGTCCCGGACCCGGACACCCTCGCCTACCTCGTCCGGGACGTGGAGACCACCGCGCCCGGCGTCCAGGTCCTCGCCGTCTCCTCCCACACCGGGGAGGGCACGGACGTCCTCGCGGCGATCGTGTCCGGCGGGACGAGCGTGCTCCTCGGGACCTCCGGCGCGGGCAAGTCCACGCTGGCGAACGCGCTGCTCGGCGAGGACGTCATGGACGTCCAGGCGACCCGCGAGGTCGACGGCAAGGGCCGCCACACCACCACCACCCGCAACCTGCTCGCCCTCCCGGGCGGGGGCGTCCTGATCGACACCCCGGGGCTGCGGGGCGTCGGGCTCTTCGACGCGGAGGCCGGGGTCGGGCAGGTGTTCTCGGAGATCGAGGACCACGCCGCCGACTGCCGCTTCCACGACTGCGCGCACGAGTCCGAACCGGGCTGCGCGGTCCTGGCGGCGGTGGCCGACGGCAGCCTCCCGGAGCGGCGCCTGGAGAGCTACCGCAAGCTGCTGCGCGAGAACCAGCGCATCGTGGCGAAGACGGACGCCCGCCTGAGGGCGGAGCTCCACCGCGACTGGCGCCTCAAGGCGGCGCAGGGCCGCGCCAACTACGCCGCGAAGCGGGGCGGTAGGGCCTGACCCCGCCCGGCCTCCTGGGGGCTACGCCCCCCGA
>NZ_JZWV01001252.1 GCF_000966975.1 Streptomyces katrae
GCAACGGGGTCCGGGGCGGAGCCCTGGGCACGGGTCAGGCGGAGGTGAACACGAGGGCGGCGTTGTGGCCGCCGAAGCCGAACGCGTTCGCCAGCGCCGCCGGCACCGGCATGCGGCGCGCGGCGCCCGCGACCACGTCCAGCCCGATCTCCGGGTCCTGGGACTCCAGGTTGCGGGTCGGCGGCACCACCCCCTCGTACACCGCCCGCACCGCCGCGACGGCCCCCACCGCGCCGGCCGCCCCGAACAGGTGCCCCGTCATCGACTTGGTCGCCGTCACCGCCGCATGCGTGCCGACCGCCTCCTCGACCGACCGTGCCTCCACCAGGTCGCCCGCCTGCGTGGACGTCGCGTGCGCGAGCACGAGCGCGACGTCGGCCGGGGCGAGCCCCGCCGAGGCCAGCGCCGTCCGTATCGCGCGTACCTGCCCCGGCGCGTGGGCGGCGGTGATGTGGTGGGCGTCCGAGGTCACCCCGGCCCCCGCCAGCCGCGCGTACACCCGGGCCCCGCGGGCCGCCGCGAACTCCGCCCGTTCCAGGACCACCAGCCCCGCGCCCTCGCCGATGACGAAGCCGTCGCGGCCGGTGTCGAACGGGCGGGAGGCCGCCTCCGGGGCGTCGTTGCGGGTCGAGTGGGCCTTGGCCTGCGCGAACCCGGCCAGCGGCAGCGGGTGCACACAGGCCTCCGTACCGCCGGCGACCACCACGTCGGCCCGGCCGAGCCGGATCAGGTCCAGGGCGAGCGCCAGGGCCTCCCCGCCGGAGGCGCAGGCGCTGACCGGGGTGTGCGCCCCGCCGCGCGCGCCGAGTTCGATGGACACCCAGGCCGCCGGGCCGTTGGCCATCAGCATCGGGACGGTGTGCGGGGAGACCTTGCGCACCCCGGAGGCCTCCAGGACGTCGTCCTGCCCGAGCAGGGTCAGCGCCCCGCCGGTCCCGGTGCCGATCACCACGGCGAGCCGTTCCGGCTCCACCTGCGGCCGTCCCGCGTCGGCCCACGCCTCCCGTGCGGCGACCAGCGCGAGCTGCTCGCACCGGTCCAGGCGCCGCGCCCGCACCCGGTCCAGCACCTCGGCCGGATCCCGCCGCACCCGCCCGGCGATGCGCACCGGGAGCGACGCGGCCCACTCCTCCTCGATGGCGCGGATCCCGTTCTCGCCGCGCAGCATCGCCCGCCAGGTCGTCACGGCGTCGCCGCCGAGCGGGGTGGTGGCCCCCATGCCGGTGACGCAGACCCCGCTGATGTCCTTGCCCATCACAGATCCCCCTTGTGGTCATCCAACAGCCGGTTGGGCTGCCTGATCACCACTGTGCCAAGGCGCAACAACGGTCATGAGCGGGACGATCAATCGATTCATGATCATGAATTTGTAGGGTTCGGCCATGGCGGTATCAGCTCAAGAGGACCGTGACCCCCCAGGCCGCCACCACCGTCAGGCAGGCCATCAGCTCCACCAGCACGCTCGTCCCCACCGCCCGCATCACCGCCCGCACCGAGGCCACCGCCTCCCCGTGCGTCCCCAGCCGCCGCCGCTCGCACAGGTAGATCCCGCCCACGAACCCCGGGACCGCCCCCACCAGCGGGACCACCACGAAGCCGACGAGCGCCCCGGCCCCCATCCGGCGGGTGACCCCGACCCCGCGCAGCCGCCGCGGCGGCAGCCGCCCCTTGACCACCTGGACCACCAGCAGCAGCACCGTCGACCCGGCCAGCAGCGCCCACCCCGGGGCCGTCTGCTCGTGCAGCGCCCACGACAGCACCCCGGCCCAGACCAGCCAGGTCCCCGGGACGCCGGGAACCAGCACTCCCACCACCCCGAGCAGCAGGACCAGCCCCACCAGGAGCAGCTGAGGCAGATCCATGCGCCCAGCGTGCCCGAGGCGCTGCTACCGGGCCACCCAGCCCCGCTCGTACGCGTGCCAGCCGAGCTGGAGCCGGGTGGTCACCCCGGCCAGTTCCATCAGGCCCTTCACCCGGCGCTGGACCGTACGCAGGCCCAGCTCCAGGTGCTTGGCCACGCTCGCGTCCGTCATCCCGGCGAGCAGCAGGGTCAGGATCTCCAGGTCCGTGGTGTCCGGCACGCCGCCCGACTCCTCCGGTGCCCCGGTCGTCCCCAGCCGGAGCGGCACGGCGTCGTGCCAGACCGCCTCGAACAGCCCCAGCAGGGACTCCAGCAGCCCCGAGGCGTGGACCACGAGCGCCGCGGGCTCCGCGCCGGGCGCCGTGAGCGGGACCATGGCGAGGGCGCGGTCCGCGATGACCAGGCTGGTGGGGACCCGTCCCGTCACCCGGACCCGCGCGCCCCGCACCAGCGCCGTCGACGCCTCCCGGATCCCGGTGGGCAGGCCCAGTACGTCCCGTTCGATGACCACCCGGTACGCGACCCCGCGTACGGCGGCCTCCTCCTCCGTCGGCTCGTTCTCCATCCCCGACACGACGAGCGGCCGCGCGCTGGCCAGGGCGCACACCTCCTCCACCGCGCCCAGCTGGATCTGGTGGAAACGGTGCGCGACCGCGCTCGCTCCCGTCACCACCTCCACCAGGTCGTGCACCACCGCGTCCGCCGGCTCCGGCCGGTACTCCCGCGCCAGCAGCTCCGCGGCCCGCTCGGCCAGCTCCAGCTCCTGCCGCTGCCTGCTGAGGAGGGCGCCCAGGGCCACCTCCGGCGGGGCGGCCACCCAGCGGCCGGGGCGGGCCGAGGAGCGGGCCGCCAGCCCCTGCCGTTCCAGGTGCCGCAGGGTCCGCTCCGTCTGCGGTACGGGCAGCGTCAGCCGGCGGGCGAGGTCCGCCGCCTCGGCCGCCCCCAGCGCGACCAGCGCGCGGTACGCCGACTCCTGCCCCTCGTCCAGGCCTATTGCCCCCAGCACCCCGTCCACCCCACTCTCAGAGCCGTTCCGGGCCATCTTCTCCGTACGCCCGGTCCGTTTGCCAAGGTGGCGCCGCCGGGCCGGGGGACCTTTTCGTGCATTCGGGGTTTTCCGCCGCCCGGTGCGGCCGACAATGAGGGCATGAGTCAGCAGGGCGCGCAGGACTGGTGGCAGAAGCTGTACGAGGACCCCGAATCGGGGCCCGGACCGGACCCGGGGGACACGCTCGACCAGCGCTTCCGCTCGGCGTCGGTCCTGGTCGGCGACGAGGCCGCGGCCCCGCCCGGGCCCGGGCCGGAGCCC
>NZ_JZWV01001253.1 GCF_000966975.1 Streptomyces katrae
GCTGTGGGCCAGGGGGTCGGGCGGGCCATCGCGTCGGCCTCGTCCGCGGCCTCCGCCCGGCCCTCCATCCCCGCGGTCCCCGCCGCCTCCGCCAGGGCCTCGGCCTCGTCCTCCGCGAAGGCCTCCGCGAGGGCCTCCTCGGCGGTGGCCCCGTCCTCGCCGGGTCCCGTGTCCTGGCTCCACTCCGCCGCCCCCGCCGCCCGCCGCAGCAGGCCCCGCAGCAGGGGGTGGCCGGGCGGGCGGGTCGCCGCCGTCACCGTCACGTTCACCGGGCGGATGAACATCAGCCCACCACCTCCACCCGCTCCGCCGGGATCCGGACCGAGCCCACGATCCGTCCGCCCGCCGCCCGTACCGCGACGGCCGCGTCCTGCGCCCACACGTGTTCGACCACCAGCAGCAGCGCGCAACTGCCCCGGTCCAGGAGCTCCGCCGCCTCGCGCACGTCCTCCGGGCCGATCAGCCGGGCCACGTCACGGCCCGCCAGGAGCCCGCGCAGCTCCACGAACTCGTCGAACTCCGCCGCCAGGACCTCCCCCGACGCCGTCTTCGTCGTGACCAGGCCGTCGATGAGCCGCACCACCCCGGTCTTGCGCAGGCCCATCACGGCCTCGACCGCCTGGACCCGCAGCTGTTCCTCCGGGAAGGCGAGGACGATGAATTCCACAGGTCCCATAAGGCTCGGCTCCCGCTCCTCGCGACGGCGATCTCGACCGTTTCTGACGACTCTTCGGCAGACTATGGCATAACCGGACATAGGGGTGGTTGGCTTGCTACGTTTCCCGTATGCCCCCGCCTGCCCTGACGGCGAAGGTGACGGAGCCCGAGCCCGCTCCGCCCCCCTGGTCCGACACCCGCGCCCCCCGGCGCGGGGGCGTCGGGCTGATGCTCCTCGCCGGAGCCGTCCTGATCTCCGCGCTGGGGCACGCGTACGTGGGCCTCGTGGGCCGCGTCCAGATCTCCACCCCCCACTACGCGGCCGGCCTCGCCGTCGCCGCACTGCTCGCGCACCTCGCCGTGCGCCTCCGGGCCCCCTACGCCGACCCGGTCCTCCTCCCCATCGCCGTCCTCCTCAACGGCCTCGGCCTCGTGCTCATCGAACGGCTCGACCTCGCCACGCCCGGCCAGGCCGGCGCGGGGGACCAGCTGCGCTGGTCGGGGCTCGGGGTGGGGCTGTTCGCCCTGGTCGTGGTCGGGCTGCGCGACCACCGCGTGCTCCAGCGGTACGCCTACCTCTCCGTCACCGCCGCCCTCGCGCTGATGCTCGTCCCCGTGTTCTTCCCGGCCGTCAACGGCGCCCACATCTGGATCCGGTTCGCCGGGCTCTCCTTCCAGCCGGGGGAGTTCGCCAAGATCCTCCTCGCCGTCTTCTTCGCCTCCTACCTGGCCGCCAACCGCACCGCCCTCGCCCTCACCGGCCGCCGGCTCTTCTGGAGGCTCCGGCTCCTGCCCGGCCGCGTCCTCGGGCCGATCCTCACCATCTGGCTGCTCAGCGTCGGGGTCCTGGTCCTGGAGCGGGACCTCGGGACCTCGCTGCTCTTCTTCGGCCTCTTCGTGATCATGCTGTTCACCGCCACCGGCCGGATCGGCTGGATCGCCGTCGGGCTGCTGCTCGCCGCACTCGGCGCGTACGCCGTCGGAACCCTCGAACCGCACGTCCACAGCCGCGTCCAGGACTGGATGAATCCTTTCGCCTCCATCGCACGCGGCGAAGGCCCCGGCCAGCTGGCCCAGTCCCTCTTCGCCTTCGCCGCCGGCGGCCTCCTCGGCGCCGGCCTCGGCCACGGGCACTCCTTCCTCATCGGCTTCGCCGCCAAATCGGACTTCGTCCTGGCCACCGCGGGAGAGGAACTCGGCCTCGTCGGCCTGACCGCCCTCCTGCTCCTCTACGGGCTCCTCGTCTCCCGCGGCTTCCGCGCCGGGCTCGCCCTGCGCGACCCTTTCGGGCGGCTGCTCGCCACCGGGCTCGCCTCGATCGTCGCGCTCCAGGTCTTCGTCATCGCCGGCGGCGTCACCGGTCTGATCCCGCTCACCGGTATGGCCATGCCCTTCCTGGCCCAGGGCGGCTCGTCCGTCGTCACCAACTGGATCATCGTCGCCCTGCTGGTCCGGCTCAGCGACAGCGCCCGCCGGGGCGGAACCGGAGGGTCCGGGTGATCCGCTACATCCGCTGGTGCGCCTGGTTCTGCGTGCTCCTGCTCGCCGCGCTGCTGGTCAACGTGGCCCGCGTACAGGTCTGGGAGTCCGCCGCCTACGGGGCGAACCCGGCCAACAAGCGCCCCGCCATCGAGCGCTACGCCCAGCCCCGCGGGAACCTCCTCGTCGACGGCCGGCCCGTCACGGGCTCCCGCGACAGCGGCCAGCTGCTGCGCTACGAGCGCACCTACACCGACGGCCCCCTCTACGCCCCCGTCACCGGCTTCTCCTCGCAGACGTACGGGACCAGCTTCGCCGAACGCGCCGAGGACGCCGTCCTGGCCGGCACCGACCCGGGACTGTCCGCCTTCCCCCTCTGGTACGACCTCTCGCGCGGCCGCCCCGCCGGCGGCGACGTCGCGACCACCCTGCGCGCCGCCGTGCAGGAGGCCGCGTACCGGGGGCTCGGCGGCAGGCGCGGGGCCGCGGTCGCCCTGGAGCCGGCGACCGGCCGCATCCTGGCCCTGGTCAGCAGCCCCTCGTATGACCCGGGCCTCCTCTCCGGGACCGGTACGAAGGTCAAGGCGGCCTGGGCGCGGCTGAACGCGGACCCGGCCAGGCCGATGCTCAACCGGGCGCTGCGCGAGACGTATCCGCCGGGCTCCACCTTCAAGATCGTGACGGCCGCCGCCGCGCTGGACGCGGGCGTGGTCACCGACGTGGACGCCCCCACCCACACCCCGGACCCCTACCCCCTCCCCGGTACGAGCACCCTGCTCCCGAACGCGGGCACGGGCTGCGAGGACGCCTCGATGGCCGAGGCGGTGCAGTGGTCGTGCAACACGGTGATGGCGAAGATCGGCGTCCAGGTGGGCCTCAAGGGCATGGTCGCGGCGGCGGAACGCTTCGGGTTCAACGACGAGGGGCTACGGGTGCCGTCCTGGGTGTCCCGGTCGGACTTCGACACCGACATGAGCCCGGACCAGCTGGCGCTGTCCTCGATCGGGCAGTTCAACACCAGGGCCACGCCCCTGCAGATGGCGATGGTGGCCGCGGCCGTCGCCCAAGGGGGCGAGATCCAGACCCCCTTCCTGGTGGACCGGACGACCCGGCACGGCGGAGGCCTGGTCCGCCGTCACGGCCCGCACACCCTGGGCCGGGCGATGAGCCCGCCCACGGCGCTGCGGCTGCAGGAGCTGATGGTGAAGGTGGTGGAGGAGGGCACGGGCCGCAACGCCGCGATCCCGGGCGCCCGGGTGGGCGGCAAGACCGGCACGGCCCAGCACGGCGTCGGCAACGCCGGCACCCCCTACGCCTGGTTCATCGGCTGGGCGGCCGCGGACGGCGCACCGCAGCCGGCGGTGGCGGTCGCGGTGGTCGTCGAGGACGCCGAGGCGGTACGCGGGGACATCAGCGGCAACGGCGCGGCGGCCCCGATCGCCCGCACGATGATGGAGGCGGCCCTGGCCGGCCGGTGAGGGGAGACCACCGCTGGGGCGCGACACCCTCCTAGGCCTGCGTGCCCTGCTGGATGGCCGCCTCCACCTCCTCCGCCCGTTCCCGCTCCTCGGCCGCGAAGCGTTCGCGGTCGAGGGCCTCGGCGACCTCCTCGTCCTGGGCCATCAGCAGGTCGAGGTTGGAGTCGCCCATGTCGAAGACGCCCATGTCCAGGTACGCCCTCTGCAGCCGCTCGCCCCACAGCCCGATGTCCTTCACGCACGGCACGATCCGGCTGAACAGCAGCTTGCGGAACAGGTGCAGGAACTCGGACTGCTCGGAGAGCTCCTCAGCCTCCCGCCGCGGGACGCCGAAGTTCTCCAGGACCTCCACCCCGCGCAGCCTGTCCCGCATCAGGTGGCAGCCCTCGATGACGAACTCCTCGCGCTCGTGCCGTTCGGCGTCCGTCAGCTGCCGGTAGTAGTCGCGCAGGGCCATCCGCCCGAAGGCCACGTGACGGGCCTCGTCCTGCATCACGTACGCGAGGATCTGCTTCGGCAGCGGCTTGTCCGTCGTATCGCGGATCATCCCGAACGCGGCCAGGGCCAGCCCCTCGATGAGCACCTGCATGCCCAGGTACGGCATGTCCCAGCGGGAGTCGCGCAGGGTGTCGCCGAGCAGCCCCTGGAGGCTGTCGTTGATCGGGTAGAGCATCCCGACCTTCTCGTGCAGGAAGCGCCCGAAGATCTCGGCGTGCCGGGCCTCGTCCATGGTCTGGGTGGCGGAGTAGAACTTGGCGTCCAGGTCCGGCACGGACTCCACGATGCGCGCCGCGCACACCATGGCGCCCTGCTCGCCGTGGAGGAACTGGCTGAAGTTCCAGGCGCTGTAGTGGCGGCGCAGCTCGCCCTTGTCCTTCTCGGTGAGCTTGGCCCAGTGCCGCGTCCCGTACAGGGTCAGCACCTCGTCGGGGGTGCCGAGCGGGTCGTACGGGTCCACCTCGATGTCCCAGTCGATGCGCTTGGCGCCGTCCCACTGCTTGTCCTTGCCCTTCTGGTAGAGCGCGAGGAGGCGTTCGCGGCCCTCGTCGTACTCCCAGCTGAAGCGGGCCGAGCCGGCGGCGGGTACCTGCCAGACGCCCTCGTCCGGGGCCGTGGTGTAGAGCTCGTGCGTCGACACTGACGCCTCCTCGTGTCACGTGCTGCTGCGGTACTGCCGTACAGGACTGGACAGTTGGCAGCGTCACACGTTGGTAGACACGGGGTCAACAAGTCGTGCGCGAGGGATTGACGACCTTGCTGACAAGCAGTCTTATAAGACGTGACCGCTGGTAACCCGACCGCCGAGGGGCCCGAAGCCATGACGACCGTGACGCAGCGAGCCGCGCTGAGGGACGCCCTCGGCCTCCTCAAGGACCGCGAACAGATCGCCGAGCGCCTGCTCGAATCCTCCGCCAAGCACTCCTTCGACCCCGACAAGGAACTCGACTGGCAGGCCCCGCCCGTCGACGGCAAGTACTACTGGCCGCCCGAGCTGCTCTCCCTCTACGACACCCCGCTGTGGAAGAAGATGGGCGAGGAGCAGCGCATCGAACCTGTCTCTTATACACATCT
>NZ_JZWV01001254.1 GCF_000966975.1 Streptomyces katrae
GCGGCCGCCCTCGCCTCCCTCGGCATCTGGTTCGAGATCATCCTCATGCAGCTGCTGGTCCGGCACATCTACGACAAGCCGCTGACCAGCAACCACGTCCGCTACGCGCTCACCGAGATCGCCGACGAGTGCCGTCACTCGATGATGTTCGCCCGCATGATCCAGACGGGCGGCGCCCCCGCCTACCCGGTCTCCCGCGCCAACCACAACCTCGCCCGGATCCTGAAGACGATCTCCACCACGCCCGGCTCCTTCGCCTGCACCCTCCTCGGCGAGGAGATCCTCGACTGGATGCAGCGCCTGACCTTCCCGGACGAGCGCATCCAGCCCCTCGTGCGCGGAGTGACCCGCATCCACGTCATCGAGGAGGCCCGGCACGTCCGCTACGCCCGCGAGGAACTGCGCCGCCAGATGCTGACCGCCCCCCGCTGGGAACGCGAACTCACCCGCCTCAGCTGCGGCGAGGCCGCCCGCGTCTTCTCCCTCGCCTTCGTGAACCCGGCCGTCTACGACAACGTCGGGCTCGACCGGCGCGAGGCCGTCGCCCAGGTCAGGGCCAGCGGCCACCGCCGCGAGGTCATGCAGACCGGCGCCAAGCGGCTCACCGACTTCCTCGACGACATCGGCGTCCTGCGCGGAGCCGGCCGCCGCCTCTGGAAGAGCTCCGGCCTCCTCGCGTAAGTCCCCCGCGAGCCGCACCGTACGTCTACGCTGCGGACATGACCGTACGCACCGTACGTGCCTACCGCAGACTGAGCGTCGAGGAGCGGCGAGCCCAACTCCTCGACGCGGCCCTGTCGCTGTTCGCGCACCGGGCCCCGGAGGAGATCTCCCTCGACGACGTCGCGGAGGCCGCGGGCGTCTCGCGGCCGCTGGTCTACCGCTACTTCCCCGGCGGCAAACAGCAGCTGTACGAGGCCGCCCTGCGCTCGGCGGCGGACGTCCTCGAACTGTGCTTCGCCGAGCCCCAGGCGGGGCCCCTCACCGGCCGGCTCTCCCGCGTCCTCGACCGCTACCTGGCCTTCGTCGACGAACACGACGCCGGCTTCGCCGCCCTCCTGCAGGGCGGCAGCGTCGTGGAGACCTCCCGCACCACCGCCACGGTGGACGGCATCCGCCGCGCCGCCGCCGAACAGATCCTCCTCCACCTGGACGTCCCCGCCCCCGGACCGGGGCCACGGCTGAGGATGATGGTCCGCACCTGGATCACGGCGGTCGAGGCGGCCTCCCTCATCTGGCTGGACGAGGGCAAGCAGCCGGAGGCCACCACCCTCCGGGACTGGCTGGTGGACCAGTTCATCGCCCTCCTGACCGCCACCGCCGCCACCGACCCGCAAACGGCTGCCGCCGCCCGCGCCGCCCTCGCCCTGGAACACCCGGACGGCCCGGCGGGCCTCCTCGCCCGGCGCGTGATCCCGGTGGTCTCCGAGGCCGCCCACCTGCTGTGACACTGGTGGGGTGAAGAGCGAACCGACCCCGTTCGAGGGCGGCCCGATGGACGGCCGGGTCCTCCCGATCCTCCTCGGCCCGACGGGACACCCGCCGAAGTGGTA
>NZ_JZWV01001255.1 GCF_000966975.1 Streptomyces katrae
TCCCGGCGGATGCCCTCCAGGACGCGCGCCGCGTCCGGGAGGCCGCGCTGCTCGCAGCGGGCCGCGCCCGCCGCGAGGCGGGCCGCCGCGGCCTCGGTGCGCTCCAGGCCGTTGTGCTCGATCAGCGCCGCGATGCGCACCGCCTCCGCGCGGGGCTCCTCACCGTGCTGCCCGCCCTCCTCGTGCGCGGCCACCGACGCCTCGGACTCGGCCAGGGCCTCGGTGAAGCGCCCGGCGTCCGCGAGCACCAGGGCCCGGCGGTAGCGGATGCTGCCGTGCTCGAACCAGCGGGCGAACTCCTCCGCGTCCGGCGGCGCCGCCGCGCACACGGCGTCGGCCTCCGCGAGGTGGGCGAGGGCCGCCTCCGCCCCCTCCGCGCCGCGGGCGGCCTGGGTGAGGCGGGCGAACTCGCGCATCATCTGCGTGATCACCGAAGGGTTCGGGGCCTGCGCGTGCGTGGCGACGGCACGGTCGTAGGCGGCCCGGGCGGCGTCCCAGCGGTCGGCGGTGGCCAGCGCGACCGCCGCCTCCGAGGCCACCGAGGTGAGCACCGCCTCGCCCTCCCCGCCCCAGGCCGCGGCGCTGTCGGCCAGCCGCAGGAACTCCTCGGCGGCCGCCAGGTGTTCCTCCAGCTCCCGCAGCCCCCGGGCCAGGCTCAGCCGGGCCTGCGCGAGCAGACGCGGATCGAGGGAGCCGCCGTCGGCGGCCACCGACTCCAGGACGGCCACGGCCTCCGCGGCCCGCCCGCCGCGCCGGAGCAGGTCCGCGAGCTGCAGCCGCACGTCGGCCGCGTGGTCGTGTTCGCCGTCCCGGTCGAAACGGTCGGCGGCCTCCGAGAAGTGCCGTACCGCACCGGTGGTGTCACCGGTGTGCGAGGCCGCGTGGCCGAGCAGGGAGTAGGTGTGCGCCAGCGGGAAGGCCTTGTCGCCGTGGCGGACCGTCAGGGCGATCGCCTGGTGGAGCAGCTCGACGGCCTCCTCGTACCGCCCCCGCGCGAGCAGGACCTGGGCGAGGACCGCCCGGGGCGTGTTGCCCTTCCAGGGGCGCTCCGGCGCGCCCGTGGCCAGTTCCTCCAGCATCGTCCGCAGCCCCTGCTCCGCGCGTTCCGTCTCCCCGAGGCGCAGGTCGATGTTGGCGGTGAACTCCAGCGCGGCGGCCGCCTGGTGGGCCGCCGACAGCCGCACCGACTCGGAGCGCAGGGCGCCGGTTGCCGCCTCGAACCACTCGCGGGTGCCGGCGGACAGCTCCGGCAGCTCCTCCAGGGCCTCGTGGAAGGCGGCGTACACCACGGCGTACCGCACCGCCAGGTACCGCCGGGCGGCCAGGCTCCCCGGTCCGGTGCCGGCGACGTCGCCGTCGGCCCCCGGTACGTCGTAGGCGGCGCCCACGTCCGTGCCCGCGGCGAGGAGCGCCTCCGCCTCCCGCGCGAGGGCCTCCAGCCCGGCCCGTACCGCGGCCCGGCCGGAACTCCCGGCGTCGTCAGGCGCCCCGTCCCCGGCGCCGGGCCGCGCCGTCCAGGCGAGGGCCAGCGACCGGGCCACCAGGGCGTCCCAGACCATGCCCGCCCCCTCGAACAGGGCCGCGGCCTCCGTCATGGCCGCGCAGGCCTCACGGTCGAGGTCGCGCGTCCGCAGGTCGAAGGCGCGCTGCTCGGCGAGCTCGGCCCGCAGCCGGCCCTCCGGCCCGAGCCGCTCGTCGTGCACGTGCCCTTCGGCGTCCACCGCCTCCGCGATCCGCGCCCACAGCGGCCCGTCGCCCGGATGCCCCAGGGAGTCCAGCCTCCGCGCCTCCCGCACCAGTTCGAAGAAATCGCCCGGGACCTCCGGGGCCGCGGCAGCGG
>NZ_JZWV01001256.1 GCF_000966975.1 Streptomyces katrae
GCCGCGGCAGCGGGGACGGCCACCGAAGGCGCGGCGGCGGCCGCACCGGCGGCGGTGCGCGCCGCGGCCGTACGCAGGCCCAGCGGCAGCGGTGCCTCCAGCAGCGGCCCCCGCTCCAGCCGGGTCCGGCGCCGGTCGCCGGCCGCCGTCGTGCCGTTGCGCGCGTCGAAGGCGCCGGCCAGCTGCTCCGCCTCGGCCCGTACGGTGGCCAGCAGTTCACCGGCCGTCCAGTTCCGGCCCGGCGGACCGGCGACCGGGGTGTCCGCGTGTCCGTCCGCCACGAGCCGGGCCAGCAGCACCTCGACACCGGTCAGGAACCCCAGACGGTTCAGCGGGGCACCGGACGCCTCGAACAGCGGCCGGTTCTCGGCCAGGATCTCCAGCCCCCGGCCCTCGTTGCGGGTGAGCGCGCAGAACTCCAGGTGCAGCCCCACCTCCTGCTGCATCCCCGTCTTGCCGCGCACCGCGCGGTAGCCCGTCAGATGGTGCGCCCGCGCCTCGTCGGTCCGGCCGAGCCGCACCAGCGGCAGCAGCGCCCGCGCCTGGCTCGACTGCGGCTCCTCCGCGCACGAGGAGGTACCGGCCAGCACCGGCTCCCACAGCTCCAGCGCCGCCGCGTCCTCACCCGACCGCACGCGGTACAGCGCGTGGGCGCGGGTCTCGCAGGCCTCGCAGTCGCTCAGCCGGGTCCTCGGCCGCGTCGCCCACAGGTCGTAGGCGTCGTCGACCCCGCTGCCCGTGTGCGCGGCCACGTGGTAGCGCATCGCCGCCACCGGCTGCACACCGTGCCCGTCCGCCTCGTACCGCTCCCGCATCCGGCCGGTCCACGCCTCGATCACGGCCAGCGGGACCTCCGGCACCTGGAGCAGGGAGGTGGTCACCCACTTGAAGCGCCACAGGACCTGGTCCGCCTCCCACTCGCTGAACGCGCCAGGGGAGTCCTCCCACAGCTTCAGCAGCCGGGCGAACACCACCGGCGCCTTGCGGTGCTCGCCGGTGAACTCGTACGCCGTCATCAGCTCCATCAGCGCCGTGACCAGCACCTCCGGCTTCTCGAACGGCTCCGCCGCCTCGACCAGCTCCTCGGCGGTGACGGTGCGCTGCAGACCGTGGGGGCGGTCGTGGTTCTCACGCAGCGCCTCGAACACGGCCTCCGGGGTGTCCAGCGTGTCCGGCATTACGAGTCCTTCCGGGAGCCCGAGCCGGGCGCGGCACTGTCGCCGCCCCCGCCCGCGGGGTGCATGGCGTGGGTGAGCAGGCCGATGAAGGCCCGATTGAGCAGGGCGCTCTCGCTCGCCTTGAGCGGACGGCGGCTGAGCAGCAGCGCCTGCCCGTACAGGGACTCCGCGGCGGCGACGGCGAGCCCGCGCTCCTCGATCGTGACGGCCTGGCGCACCAGCGGATTGAGATGGTTCAGGACCAGCTGCGCGCGCGGCGTCCCACTGCGCAGCGAGCCCAGGATGTCGGCCCACAGGCCGTCGCTGTCGGCGGCCAGCGAGGACCGGGTCCGCTCGTGGCGGGCCTCCCGGTTGTCCAGCAGCAGCGCCGGGGACGTCACCGGCTGGAAGTCGCGCAGCACCACGTCGCAGTCCTGGGCGGCGATCACCTCCCGCGCGATGCCCAGGAACGCCGCCGCCCGGATCTCCGCCGACGGGTCCACGGCGTCCAGGTGCGCGGTGACCGTGGCCGGGTCCAGGTCCGTCACGGCCGTGCCCGGCCGGATCTCCGGCAGCCGGTGCACCAGGTCCCGGTCGTAGGTGTAACCGCCGTTGACGACGCCGAGGCCCGCCGCGGCGGCGATCGGCGCGACCTGCCGGAACTCCTCCACGCTGCGCGTGACGAGCACGGTGGCGTGGGTCCTGGCGAACTCCTCCAGGGTGACGTTGCCGTCCGTGGTCTCGAACGGCAGCCAGGGCAGCACGATCCGCAGCAGCTCGTCGTCGTAGCGGGCCAGCGCCTTCACCGCGAGGTGGTGGACCTCGACGAACCGGTGCAGCAGCGCGGGATCGCTCGCCGCCAGCCCGGTCAGCCAGTCCCGGATCCGCACGCCCAGCGCGTCCCGGACCGCCGACAGGGTGCCGTCCTCGTACAGCGCCTCGCGGGAGGCCGTCGGGCGCAGGCTGGAGGTGTCGATGACGCAGCGCACGAAGAACGCCCAGTCGGGCAGCAGTTCCGTCGCCCGGTCGGTGAGGAGCATCCCCTTCAGGTGCACGCGGTGGCCCGCGCGCTGCGCCGGGCTGAGCGCGGTCGGCAGGACGTACGCGACGCCCCGCAGCCCGGCCGCCGGCAGGTCCAGCTCGATCGTGTCCAGCGGCACGAAGTCGAAGACCTCGCGGCAGTACGCGGCCAGGGCCTCGCGGCGGGCGAGCGGCGAGCGGTGCTCCCGCTCCCACGGCGGCGCCGCGTCGATCCGCACGCTCCCGCCGTCCGCCCCGGTGACCGTGACCTCGTACGGGAGCAGGCTGCCGTAGTGCCGGGCCAGCTCGACGACCCGGGCGGGGGCCGTCCACTCGGCGTTGTCGGCGCGCGGGCTGAGCCGGACCGTGGTGCCCGGCTCCACGGCCGTGCCGACGGGCAGGGTACGGATGGTGTAGCGGCCGTCGGAGTGCCCGCGCCACTCGACGGCGGGCGCGGCGGGGTCGCCGGCGTGCCGGCTCACCACCGTGATCTCGTCCGCGACGACGAAACAGGCGAGCAGGCCGATGCCGAACTGGCCGATGAAGTCACCGCGCGCCGCGTCGAGGCCGGCACCGTCCAGGCCGCCGTCCGTGGTCCGCTTGGAGCTGCGGCCGATGGTGGCGAGGAAGCGGTGCACGTCGGCCTCGGTCAGGCCGATCCCGCTGTCGGTGATGGTGAGCCCGTCGCCGGTGCGGACGGTGATGGTGGCCGGTGCGGACGGATCGGCGGCGCGGCGGGCCGTGATGGCGTCCACCGCGTTCTGCAGGAGCTCGCGCAGGTAGACGCGCGGGCTGGAGTAGAGGTGGTGGGACAGCAGGTCCACCAGACCGCGCAGGTCGACCTGGAAGGTGTGGGCGGACTCGGAGTGCGGCACCTTGGAGGATCTTTCGACGGGCACACCGCGCCCCGGCCCGGAAGCCGCGCGGTGTGCGAGGGGGAGGAGGGTTCTGACGGCCGGTCAGGCGCCGACGGACGAACGGTGGCGGCTGTAGGCCGCGACCGGGTCGGCGTCGACGTAGTTCCACGGGAACTCGGTGACGGTGTCCCGCGTCAGCTCGAAGCAGCGGCGCGCCGGCTCCTTCGCGCCGGCCAGGGAGAAGGCCAGGGCGAAGCTGTTGCAGACCTGGACCAGCCCGCTGCCGGGCTCGGCGTCCGGGTGCAGGACGGACCGCTCGGCGGCCTCCAGCAGCGAGGCGGCGGTCTCCGGCCGGCGCATGTACTCCCCGTCCGGCCCGTCGTCGAGGGAGAGCCAGTGCTCGATGTGCGCGAGCGCCACGAGCTGCCCGAGCGGGCTGCCCTGCGGCGCCGCGAGCATCGCCCCGCGGGCGAAGGCGTGCATCTCCTCGTGCGAGCCGCCCCACTTCTTGCAGACCTGCTGCAACTGCTGCTGGTGGGCCCGCAGATGGAACGGGGCCCGGCGCACGACCGCTTCGAACCGGCGCCGCGCCACGACCGGCCCGACCTGCAGGCCGCGCCCGCTGACCTGGAGGAAGTGCCAGGGGGAGACCCACGAGGGCTCCAGCTCCGCGGCCCGGTACAGCCACTCCTCGGCCTGGCGCAGCCGCTCGTGGAACACCTCGAACTGCTCGCGCGAGACGTCCGCCGCCCGCGCCCCCGTCCGGGCCTCCCAGCCCCAGCTGATGTAGCGGGCCCCCGCGACCAGCAGGGGCAGCGCCGGGTCGGGCTCCGCCTCCACGGCGTCGTGGATCCACCGCTCGACCCCGGCGGTGTCACCGACCGCCCACAGCAGCCAGGAGCGGTCGGCGGCCTCGGGGTGGGCGGTGAGCCCGTCCCGGACACCGGCCCAGTCCGCCGCCTCCGCGGCCTCGCGGATCCGCGTCACCGCGGGATCGCCGAAGTCCTTCTGCAGCTGCGGCGCGGACGATCTGCCCATCCAGCGCTTCAGCGACAGCCCCGCCCCCCGGAGCAACGCCATGACCCACCCCTTGCCGTGCACGATTCCCGTCGGGGACGCCGAATCCGTCCCCCGTGGAGGTAGTGAGTATCACGGGGGTCCGTGGTTCGCACAACTGTTTCCTGGCCGGGCGCTCAGTTCCCGGCCCCGAACGCCCACGACTCGATGTCGCGGTAGTGGATGGGACCCGGGCCGCGGCCGATGTTGCTGCCGACCAGGTGCAGCCGCCCGGTGGGCCAGGAGCGGCCGGAGAACGAGGTGAGGCCTCCGGCGGCCTCCACCACGTCGGCGGTGCCGCCGCGGCGGGCGCGGGCCAGCGTCAGGTGGGGGCGCAGCGGCCGGCCCTCGTAGGGGATGCCGCACTCCTTGACGAGGGAGCGGACCTCGGAGGCCAGCAGGTGCAGCCCTTCGAGGTCCCCGTCGATCCCCGTCCACAGCACCCGCTCGTCGAAGTGCCCCCCGCCGCGCAGCGCCAGCCGCAGGGGCCTGCGTATCGCGGCGAGGCCGGAGAGGGGCCCGCGCAGGCGGGGCACGGTCGCGACCGGGAGCTCGCCGAGGAAGGCGAGGGTGATGTGCCAGTCCTCGATCCGGTTCCACCGCATGCGCGGGTAGGCCTCGTAGGCGGGCAGCAGCTCCCGCTCCAGCTCCTCCTTGGCGTCGTCGGGCGGGGCGAGGGCGATGAACACGCGGACGGTCGCACTGTGGGTCTGATGTTTCACATGGGACTTCGTATCGTGTCGGGGCGGTCAGAACCAGCTGACGGCCAGGGGGAAGGCGGCGGTGACGGTGGCGTGACAGAATCACTGCCCGTGACCGAGTCAGCCCCGCACACCACGCCCCGCCGGATCCGGCGCGGCCGGGAGGCGTCATGAGCACCCGTCCGGTGCTGATCGTCGATGCCGCGAACGTCGTCGGCTCCGTGCCCGACGGATGGTGGCGCGACCGCAGGGCGCCG
>NZ_JZWV01001257.1 GCF_000966975.1 Streptomyces katrae
GGAGCGGGACGCCGGTGAGGAGGTCGTCCTCGTCGTCGAAGGAGCCGCCCAGGGGGTCGAGTCCGTGCCCGGGGTACGGGTCGAATCCGCCTCCGGCAGCGGCGACGACCTCATCGTGGAACTCGCCGCGGCCCACGCCGACCGCCCCTGCACGGTCGTCACCGCGGACCGCGCACTGCGCGAGCGGGTCAGGGCGTACGGCGTCACCTGCGCGGGCCCCCGCACGGTCCGCCCCGCCTAGGCCGTCTCTTCCGGATCTTGCCT
>NZ_JZWV01001258.1 GCF_000966975.1 Streptomyces katrae
GGGTACGACCACAGCCGCCGCGCGGATCGGCGTGGCCGGCCAAAATCCAGCCTCGCCGGCGTTTGAGGCGCGGGGTCTGGGGCGGAGTCCCAGGGAACGGAGGAAGGGCGGGGCGGGGACGGATACCCTCCAGCCCGGGAGGGTCAGAGGCGGGTGAGGAAGTCGTCGATCAGCGGGGTGATTTCGTCCAGGTGGGTTTCGAGGGCGAAGTGTCCGGCGCCCTCGAAGATGTGGACTTCCGCCTCCGGCGCATCCCGCAGGTACGCCTTGGCCCCCGCCGGGGTGAAGAAGGGGTCGCCCGCGCCCCAGACGACCAGTACCGGTACCCCCGAGTCACGGATCCAGGCCTGCCAGGCCGGGTAGTGGGTGAAGTTCGAGGCGTAGTCGAAGGCGAGGTCGGCCTGGGCGTCCTCCCGCCCCGGCAGGCCGAGGTAGTGGACGTCGAGGGTCCAGTTGTCGGGGGAGATCAGGGCGGGGTCCGCGACTCCGGTCTCGTACTGGAAGCGGGTGCCCTCCAGGGTGAACAGCTTGCGTACGCGTTCCTCGTTGCCCGGTACCTCCCGACGGAGTGCCGCGAACCCGCGTGCCTCGGCGGAGAGCCCCTCGTCGTAGGCGTTGCCGTTCTGGACGATGAGGCCGGTGATCCGTTCGGGGCGCCGGGTGGCGAGCCGCAGGCCGACGGGGGCGCCGAAGTCGAAGACGTACAGGGCGAAGCGGTCCAGGGCGAGGGCGTCGGTGAACCCCTCCACGATGTCCGCGAGGCGGTCGAAGGTGTAGGTGAAGCCGGGCGGGGTCTCGGTGCGGCCGAAGCCGGGGTAGTCGGGGGCGATCAGCCGGTACGGGGTGTCGCCGAGGGCGTCCATCAAGCGGGTGAACTGGTGCGAGGCGGTGGGGAAGCCGTGCAGGAGCAGCAGGACGGGGCCGTCGGCGGGGCCGCTCTCGCGGTAGGCCACGGTCACGCCGGCGACGTCGATGGTGCGGTGCGCGAGCATCACATGCCTCCAAGTGGTCAAGTGGCATTAGCCTCGGGCAGGGATCTCTAATGTGTCAAGGGTTATTGGTAGCATTAGCCGGTGACGTTCTTCTTCCCGTTGACCGGCGAGCCCCTCGCGCTCGACCTGCTGAACACCCGGCCCGCCGACGCCGGCGACCTCATCGCCGACCGGGCCGGTCTGGCCGCCTGGCTGGCGGTCGAGGGGGACCGGCTGAGCCGGGTCGCCGAGGTGGGGGAGGCCGAGGTGGCCGCCGCGCACGCCGTGCGGGAGGCCGCCGGGCCGGCGCTGGAGGCCGTCCGGCGTGGTGAGCGGCCGCCGGCCGGGGCGCTGGAGGCGCTGAACGCGGTCCTCGCCGCGGCCCCCGTCAGGCGTGAGCTGTGCTGGTCGGAGCCGACCGGGCTGGTGGCCGCCCCGCACCGCGAGGCCGCCCCGGCGGCGCGGCTGGCCGCGGAGCTGGCGGAGGCGGTGGTGGACCTGCTGACGGACGCGCGGGTGACGTCCGTGCGCGTGTGCGAGGCGGACGACTGCGTGCTGATGTTCCTTCCGGCGCACCCCCGGCGGCGCTGGTGCGTGGCGTCGGTCTGCGGGAACCGGGCCCGGGTGGCCCGTTATTACGCCCGGCACAAGGGGAGCGGCCCTGAGGGCGGCTAGCCCGCGGCCGGTTGTGCCGTGGCCGGTGCCGCCGGCTGGTGGTACGGGTCGCTGCGCAGGCCGCGGGAGGTGACCACCAGCGTGAACGGGGGCGTGGTGCCCGGCGGGAGGGTGGCCGTGAGGGTGCCCGTCGCCGGGTCCTGGACCGCCGGGAGCGGGGTGTCGTCCACCGTGAGGCGGGGGTCGGTGAACCCGCCGCCCTCGACCGTGAGGGTGCCGTCGGGGGTGACGGCGGCGTGGGTGATGACCGGGTTGCCGCGGGTGGCCATCTTGTTCACCAGGTACGCCCCGGCGGGGGCGCCGGTCAGCGCCCAGATCTCCGCGGGCAGCTCGGGCAGGCCCCGGCTGACGTCGGAGAGGAAGAAGAGGACGACGTAGAGCATCGTCACCGCGCTCAGGGCCACGTACTGCAGGTCCACGAGGTCGGTGCGGCCGCTGTCGTTGGCGATCAGCTCCCGCAGCGGCCGGCGCCCGGTGGCGGTGGGCTTCGGGGCCGGCTTGGCCAGGGTGCCGTTCTCCACCCTGATCCCGACGACCGTCTTCGCCGCGATCAGGGCGACGTACGGGCCGCCGAGGAGCGGGAGGTAGACCGTGGTCAGGGAGGACAGCGGGCCGTGTGCACCGCCGAAGTAGCCGGTCCCGCCGCCGGCCGTCAGTCCGTAGCCGAGGATCGTGAGCAGCAGCCAGACCAGGATCACGGTCCAGGCCAGGGCCAGGGTGGTCGAGGTGGAGAGCCGGCCGTCGCGTCCGGTGATGATGCCGGGCCTGCGGTACAGGCGCAGTGCGACGGGGCCGGCCAAGGCGGCCAGTAACGCCAGTGCGAAGAGTGCGGATGCCATGTCGTCCCCCCGAGGATGCGGTCCTGGGGAGAGCCTCACCCCAACGGGGTAGGCATGACAAGTTGTCAAGCGGCCGTCATCGGTGTTCCGGCAGGACCGGGAACCGCCGGGGCGCCAGCAGCAGCAGGACCAGCAGCGCCGCGACCCCGGCGAACGCCGCGCCGAGGAAGACGTGGTGCACCGCGGCCGCCACCGCCGCCCGCAGGTGCTCCGACGCGGCCCGCGAGAGGCCGCCCGGCTCCGCCAGGGCCCGTGACACGTCGTCCAGCCGGTGCGGCAGCCCGGGCAGCCGCTCCCGCCCCAGCCGGGCGGCGACCGTCGCGTTGGCCACCGCCCCCATCAGCGCGGCCCCCACCGCCTGCCCGACGGTGCGGCAGAACAGCACCGAGGCCGTCGTCGTGCCGCGCTCGGCCCAGCCCACCGTGGACTGCACCCCGACCACCAGCGGCAGCTGGAACAGGCCCAGCGCGGCGCCCAGCAGCAGCATGATCACCGCGGGCCGCCAGGCCGGGGCGGGATAGGGCAGCAGGGTGAAAGAGAACAGCACCGCCGCGGCCAGCCCCATCCCGAGGGCGGCCGTGTCACGGAAGCCGACGCGCCGGTACACGTGCTGGCAGACGGCGGCCGTCAGCGGCCAGCTGAGGGTCATCAGGCCCGTCACCAGTCCCGCCCCGACCGGCCCGAGCCCGAGCACGGACTGCGCGTACGTCGGCATGAACACCATCGGGGCGACCATCAGCAGACCCAGGGCCCCCATCGCCAGGTTGACGGCGGCGATGGTCCGCCGGCGCCACACCCACCCGGGCAGGATCGGGTCCGCCGCCCGGCGTTCCACCCGGACCACCAGCACGGCCAGCACCGCACTCGCCCCCAGCAGCCCCAGCGAGGGCGCGGACCGCCACGGCCAGGCGACCCCGCCCTGGACCAGGGCGAACAGCAGCAGCCCGCCGCAGGCGAAGATGCCGAGCGCCCCCGCCCAGTCGACGGGGCCGCGACGGGCGGGCGAGCGCCGGGGTTCGACGAGGTGGCGGACGGTCAGCACCAGGGCCAGCCCGGCCAGTGGCACGTTGATCAGGAAGGTCCAGCGCCAGCCCGCGTATCCGGCGATCACGCCGCCGAGGGCCGGGCCGGCGAGCGCGCAGCTCGCCCACACGGTGGTCATCCGGGCCTGGATGCGCGGCCGGTCGCGCAGCGGGTAGAGGTCGGCGGCCAGGGTCTGCACGGTGCCCTGGAGGGCGCCGCCGCCCAGCCCCTGGACGATCCGGAAGGCGATCAGCGCGCCCATGTTCCAGGCGGACGCGCACAGCAGCGAGCCGGCGAGGAACAGGGCCGTGCCGAAGAGCAGGACCGGCTTGCGGCCGAAGGTGTCGCTGAGCTTGCCGTAGACCGGGAGGGTGACGGTGACGGCGAGGAGGTAGCCGGAGAAGAGCCAGGAGAAGACGGAGAAACCGCCGATGTCCCCGACGATCTGGGGGACGGCGGTGGAGACGATCGTGGTGTCGAGGGCGACCAGGGCCATGCAGAGCATCAGCGAGGCGACGGCCTTCGCCGGCGGCCGGGCCGCGGCGGGCGGTGTTCCCGCCTCCGCCGTTTCGGCGGAAAGCTTTCGCCCGGGGGCGCCGGCCGGCTCTCCGCCGGAGGCTCCGCCCCCGCACTTCTCCGTCGCCATCAGCTCCCCCTCCGTCCGCGCAGACACCTTCTCACCGGGGTGCGCCGGGCGGAATCCCCGTCTCACGAGGGGTGCACCCGGGCGGTGTCCCCTACGTCCGGTCCGTCGGAGGGCGGACGACCCCTAGGGGTCCCTCAGCATTTGGGCCCAGGGGACTTTCGTCCCGACGGAGGAGGCCGAAGGGCCTTCCGCGTCTTTAACTGGTTCACATGGACGGGGCCGCGGGGGCGGGGTGGGGTTAACCCCCCGGCGGATACGGCGACGGGCACCAGGGCGCCGGACACCCCCTGTTCAGCAGACTTCACGACGGCGACGCACGCATACACGCAGCACGCGCACACGCAGCACGCACGCCCGCGGCAGCACACACAGCAGGCACGCACAACAGCACCCACGCGGCGGCGCGCACGCAGGCACCACACCAACAGGGGAGAAGCACCGTGACAACGGCGATGACCGAGACCAGGCACGGAAGCGGCGGGGGGCACGGCTCCGTGGCCGCCCGGGCGCGCCAGGTCGTCAAGGCGTACGGCTCCGGCGAGACCCGCGTCGTCGCCCTCGACCACGTGGACGTGGACATCCACCGCGGCCAGTTCACCGCGATCATGGGCCCGTCCGGCTCCGGCAAGTCCACGCTCATGCACTGCCTGGCCGGCCTGGACACGGTGACCAGCGGCCAGATCCACCTGGAGGACACGGAGATCACCGGCCTCAAGGACAAGAAGCTCACCCAGCTGCGCCGCGACAGGATCGGCTTCATCTTCCAGGCGTTCAACCTCCTCCCGACGCTGAACGCCCTGGAGAACATCACCCTCCCCATGGAC
>NZ_JZWV01001259.1 GCF_000966975.1 Streptomyces katrae
GCCCCGTACAGTGCGGGATCGAGGTCCTCGCCCCCCGCCAGGACGATCGCGTCCAGCCGTCCGACCACGTCGGCCGCGGCCTCCGGCGCGTCGGGCGGCAGCAGTACGGCGCGGCCGCCGGACGCCCGGACGCAGTCCGCGTAGGCCGCGGGCAGCACTGCGGCGGGAAGGTCCCACTCACCCCACTGCGCGTGGGCGAGGTAGGTGGTGATTCCGATGAGTGGTGGCTGGGGCATACCACTTCCTTTCGGGGCATGAGGGGCGACCGTCGACAGCCGGAGCCGAACCGAACGCCCCGCCGCGGCAGGCTGCGGCGGATGGGGAGGTGGTACTGGCGGAGGTCACCGGGACGGTGGGGGAGGGGTTTTCGCGGGCCGAGTGCGCAGGCTTGCGTTTTTCTTGCCGCTGGCAAGAATCCTCCTGGCGTTCATCTCCAATCACAAGAAAACACATCTTCGCGACAGATAAGTGAGCCTTAACCCCGTGCACGGACTCGATCCCCGCCTGCTCGCCACCCTCGAAGCCGTCGTACGGCACGGCTCGTTCAGCGCCGCGGCACGTGAACTCGGCTACAGCCCGCCCGCGGTCTCCCAGCAGATCGCCGAACTCGAACGCCGCGCCGGCCTCAGGGTGCTCGAGCGCCGCCCCGTTCGCGTCACACCGGCCGGCGAAGTCCTCCTCGGCGCGGAGCAGGGCGTCCGCAGCGCGCTGGCGGCGGCCTCGGCCGAACTCGGCGCCATGCGTGCCGGTACGGCCGGACGGATCCGGCTCGGCGCCTTCGCCTCGGCCGCCACCGGCATCGTTCCGCAGGCGCTGGCCCGGCTCCAAGCGGCCTACCCGCACGTGCAGGTCAGCCTCAGCCAGCTGGAGCCCGAGGCCGGCTACAACCGGATCAAGCGGGGGGACATGGACCTGGCCCTGAGCTACGACTACGACTTCATCCCCGTCCCGCCGCCCCGGACGCTGCGCCGCACGCTGGTCGCACGGGACCCGGTGGTGGCC
>NZ_JZWV01001260.1 GCF_000966975.1 Streptomyces katrae
ACGGGACCCGGTGGTGGCCGTCGTCCCGGCACGCCACCGCCTGGCCGGCCGGGAGGTCATCGACCTGGCCAGCCTCGCCTCGGAGACGTGGATCGCCGCGCCGGAGGCCGCGCTGCGCCTGGAACTGCTCTCGCAGATGGCCAAGACGCCCGGTTTCCAGGCCCGCCTGCAATACGAGGGGGACGACTTCAACACCGTGCTCGGGTTCGTGGCCGCGGGCCTGTGCGTGGCCGTCATGCCGCGACTCGCCCTGCCCCGCACCCACACCCAGGTCGTGGCGCGCCCCTTGGCCGAGCCGCGGCTGACGCGCTTCATCTACGCCGTCCGCATCGACACCCGGCACACCCCGCGCGCCGTGCTGGACCTGGAAGGGATGCTCGCCGCGCAGGCGCTGGCCGCGCTCTCGTAGCGCACGGCGGTCCGAGGCCGTGCGGGGCCACGGCTCGTGCAAGTCACGTGAAAAGCGGCCAACTTGAGGGGCGGCGCACGCGCGTAGACCCCCCGGCACGCCGGACTTCCCACCGTGTCCGACTACCGGACACGCTGGCTGAAAGTTAAACTATTGACCGACGGGCACACTATGTTTGCCGCGGTTGACGTTCCACCGAGAGGAAACCCCTCATGACCGCAGCCGATTGCGCCCCCAGAACGGCGCGCGTCCTCACCGGCTACCGCCCCGAGGACGGCTTCATGGCCGCAGAGCTGGACCCGCCCCCGCCCGAGTACGTATGGCACGACGAGAACGCCGAGCAGCAGGACCAGCGTTACGGCCCGGGAGTCGGCTACCGGCAGTGGCTGGCGGTGGACGCCCGCAGCGGTGCCGTCTGGTTCGGCGACACCGACTGGCGGGCCCCGCAGGAGTCCCCCGGCAGCCGGATCCCGGGCATCCCGCGCAGGGCACTCGGAGACGGGACCGTCCCCGGCCCCGGAATCATGGTGCAGTTGCTCGGCCACCTGAGCCACGACGAACAGCGGGGCTGCACCTGGCACTTCTTCAGTGCCGAGGAACTGCACGCGCTCGCGGAGCGCGTCCTGCCCGCGGTGCAGCGACTCGTGGACTCGATCCACCGGATCGGGCCCGCGGGCGAGCTGGAATGGTCGGCCGAGGCGGCCACCGCATGGGACGACATCGAGCAGACCGCGACCCCCGCCTTCGACCCCTCCGGGGAACTCCGCTGGCCCCTGCCGCGCATGACGCCGGTCCCGGCCTGGCGCGTCGAGGTCGGCGCCTTCCTGGACGCCAACCCCGAGCTGTGCGACCCCTCCTGGGCCGTGGCCGCCGACGCCGATCTCGACGCCTTCGCCGACTACCAGCCCGCCACCGGCTACGGGGGAGTGCCGGGCAGGATCTGCCACATCGCCGGGAGGCACATCGAGGACGGCTTCACCTTCTACGGCCACCGCGCCGCCCTGTACGCCTACCGTGCACAGGCGTCCGGCGACCGCACCCCGACGGACGCCCGCACCTGGCTGGAGACCACGGAGACCGGCAGGAGCACCTGGGAAGCGGCCAAACCCCCGGGAGCCAACCTCGCCGACGTCTCCGACTGCGTGCTGACCGATCTGACCGACAGGTTCCAGAACACCGCGCGCGAACACGGGCTCGTCCTCACCGGACTCGACACCTACCTCCGCACCCTGCGCGCCGAGGAACGCGCCGGCGTCGACCAGCAGCTCCGCTTCGAAGGCGAGGAGATCGAACGCCTGGAGAACCTGCTCAAGGACTTCCGTGCCGGACGGAACCGCACCGTGGCACGGATCCTGGCCTGGTCCGACGGGCGCAGCGACGCCGAGATCGCCCGCCTGGGCTCCCTGTCCGACGAACACGTCAGCCAGTGGCGGGCCCACCTGAACGACGAAGAGACCGGCACGCCCCCCGGACCGTGAAGCACGCCCGGCCACGGCCAGGGCGTCAGGCTTCGGCCTTGCGCTTGTTGTAGACGTCGAAGCCGACGGCCGCCAGCAGGACCAGCCCCTTGATCACCTGCTGGTAGTCGGTGCCCACGCCGACCAGCGACATGCCGTTGTTCAGCACGCCGAGCACCAGGCCGCCGGTGAGCGCACCGAGGACCGTACCCACGCCCCCGCTCGCGGAGGCGCCGCCGATGAAGGCGGCTGCGATCGCCTCCAACTCGAAGTTGATGCCGGCCTGCGGCGTACCGGCGTTGAGCCGCGCGGCGAACACCATCCCGGCCAGGGCCGCCAGGACGCCCATGTTCACGAAGGCCAGGAAGACGACCCGCTTGCTCTTCACCCCGGACAGCCGCGCCGCCGCCTCGTTGCCGCCGATGGCGTAGGTGTGGCGGCCGAGGACCGAGTTGCGCATCACGTACCCGAAGACGGCCAGCAGGACGCCGAGCAGCAGCAGGACGATCGGCGCGCCGTGGTAGCTGGCCAGCAGCAGGGTGAAGGTCACCACGGCCGCGGCGATCGCGCCGAGCTTCACCAGGAACAGTCCGGCCGGGAGCGGCCGCAGCCCGTACGAGACGGCCCGTCGGCGCCGGCGCACCTCCTGCAGGACCGCGACGGCCAGCACCGCGAGGCCCAGCAGGAGGGTGAGGTTGTGGTAGTCGGTGCGGGGGCCGACCTCGGGAAGGAAGCCGCTGCTGATGTTCTGGAAACCCTTGGGGAACGGGGCCACCGACTGGCCCTGGAGGAGGATCTGGGTCCCACCGCGGAACAGCAGCATGCCGGCCAGCGTGACGATGAACGAGGGGACACCGAGGTAGGCGATCCAGAACCCCTGCCAGGCTCCGGCGAGGGCCCCGAGCAGCAGCGCGACCGCCAGCGCCAGGGGCCAGGGGGTCCTGTGCTCGACCATCATCACCGCGGCGGCCGCCCCGACGAAGGCGGCGAGCGACCCGACCGACAGGTCGATGTGCCCGGCGATGATGACGATCATCATGCCGATGGCCAGGATGAGGATGTAGCCGTTCTGTTGGATCAGATTGGTGATGTTCAGCGGCTGGAGCAGGATGCCCCCCGTCCAGAACTGGAACAGCAGCACGATCAGTGCCAGCGCGAGCAGCATCCCGTACTGGCGGAGGTTGCCGCGCAGCGCTCGGGCCAGTACGGCAGCGGCCGAAGGGCGTCGGCCTGCCTCCGGCGTGCCGGGTGTCGAGTCCGGGGTGGTTCGGGTCTGCGCCATGCCTCACACCTGCTTGTCGGGGGATGCCGCGCTCATGGTCATGAGCCGCATGAGGGATTCCTGGGTGGCGTCCGCACGGCCGACCTCGCCGGTGATCCGGCCCGCGGCCATGGTGTAGATCCGGTCGCACA
Organism: Streptomyces katrae; assembly: GCF_000966975.1. GTDB lineage: Bacteria > Actinomycetota > Actinomycetes > Streptomycetales > Streptomycetaceae > Streptomyces > Streptomyces katrae. The sequence goes on from NZ_JZWV01001260.1 coordinate 3,280, forward strand.
GGCCCAGGAGTTCGGGGAGCTCCGAGGAGATGACGAGCACCGCCTTGCCCTGGGCGGCGAGCTGGGCGACGACGGTGTAGATCTCCGCCTTGGCGCCGATGTCGATGCCCCGGGTGGGCTCGTCCAGGATCAGCACCTCCGGGTCGGCGAAGATCCATTTGCTGAGGACGACCTTCTGCTGGTTGCCGCCGCTGAGCTTGCCGGTCTCCGCGAACACCGAGGGAGCCTTGATGTTCATGGTCCGGCGGAACGATTCGGCGATCCTCGCCTCCTCGTGCCGGTCGACCCAGCCCCGCCGGGCGACCTTGCCGAGGGCGCTCAGCGAGATGTTGCGGCTGATGTCGGCGCCCAGGTCGAGGCCGAGCTGCTTGCGGTCCTCGGTCACGTAGGCGATGCCGTGTCCGATCGCCTCCGGCACCGTCCGGGTGCGGATCTCGCGGCCGTCGAGCCGCACCCGGCCGCCGGTCCAGCGCCCGTAGGAGCGGCCGAAGACGCTCATGGCCAGTTCGGTGCGGCCGGCGCCCATGAGGCCCGCGATGCCGACGATCTCACCTCGCCGGACGTTGAGCGAGACCCCGTCGACGACCTTGCGCCGGTGGTCGATCGGATGCCGGACGCTCCAGTCCTCTATCTCGAAGGCGACCTCACCGATCCGCGGGGTGCGCTCGGGGTAGCGGTGCTCCAGGTCGCGGCCCACCATGCCACGGATGATCCGCTCCTCGGAGACGCCCCCGGGGCCGATGGCGAGGGTCTCGATGGTCCGCCCGTCGCGCAGGACGGTGACGGCGTCGGCGACCCGGGCGATCTCGTTCAGCTTGTGCGAGATGAGGATGCAGGAGATGCCGCGGGCCTTGAGTTCGAGGATCAGGCCGAGCAGCTTGCGGCTGTCCTCGTCGTTGAGGGCGGCCGTCGGCTCGTCCAGGATGAGCAGCTTGACCTTCTTGGCGAGCGCCTTGGCGATCTCGACCAACTGCTGTTTGCCCACGCCGAGGTCGGCGATCCTGGTGTGCGGACTCTCGTCGAGTCCGACCTGCCGGAGCAGGTCGGCGGCGTGGGCCAGGGTCCGGTGCCAGTCGATCACGCCCCGGGTGGCGTGCTCGTTGCCGAGGAAGATGTTCTCGGCGATGGACAGGTAGGGCACCAGCGCGAGCTCCTGGTGGATGATCACGATGCCGCGCTGCTCGCTGGCCCGGATGTCCCGGAACCGGCAGGGGGTGCCTTCGAAGTAGATCTCGCCCTCGTAGCCGCCGTGCGGATACACCCCGCTGAGCACCTTCATCAGGGTGGACTTGCCGGCGCCGTTCTCACCGCAGACGGCGTGCACCTCGCCGGCGGCGACGGTCAGGCTGACCTCGGAGAGGGCTTTGACACCGGGAAACGTCTTGCTGATCGACCGCATTTCGAGAACGGGTCGGGCCATGGATGTGCGTCCGTATCGTCGGGGCGGCGCGGTGCCTGGGTCTCCCCGGGCACCGCACCCGCCGGCTGCTACTTGAGCTGGTCCTCGGTGTACTGGCCGCTGTCCACCAGGACCTTGCGGTAGTTCTCCTTGTCGACGCTGACCGGCTGGAGCAGCTGCGCCGGAACGGTCTTGACGCCGTTGTGGTAC
>NZ_JZWV01001261.1 GCF_000966975.1 Streptomyces katrae
GTCCTGGTCCGTGACGACGGGCAGTGGCCGGCCCGGTGTGCCGTAGCCGACGCCCTTCAGCGAGGAGATGATGCCGATCGAGATGCCGTCGTACGGCGAGAGCACCGCGTCGACGCGGGCGGCCGTGTACGACTTGCTCAGCAGGTTGTCCATCCGGGACTGGGCGAGACCGCCGTCCCAGCGCAGCGTGGCGATCTGGGCCAGGGAGGTCTGGCCGCTCTGCACGACCAGCTTCTTGGCGTCGATGTACGGCTGGAGGACGCTCATCGCGCCGTTGTAGAAGAAGGCGGCATTGTTGTCGTCCGGGGAGCCGGCGAACAGCTCTATGTTGAAGGGGCCCTTGCCGTCCTTGAGGCCGAGCTTGTCGACGATGTAACTCCCCTGGAGGACACCGACCTTGAAGTTGTCGAAGGTCGCGTAGTAGTCGACGTTGCCGGTGCCGCGGATCAGCCGGTCGTAGGAGATGACGGGGACGTGGGCGTCGGCGGCCCGCTGCAGGACGTTCGTGAGCGAGGAGCCGTCGATGGCGGCGATCACCAGCAGCCTGGCCCCCTTGGTGATCATGTTCTCCACCTGGGAGACCTGGTTCTCCACGACGTTGTCGCCGTACTGGAGGTCGGTCTTGTAGCCCTTCGCCTGGAACTCCTTGACCATGTTGGCGCCGTCGTTGATCCAGCGCTCCGACGACTTGGTCGGCATCGCGATGCCGACCAGGCCGCCTTTGGCGTCGCCGCCCCCTCCTCCGCCCCCTCCTC
>NZ_JZWV01001262.1 GCF_000966975.1 Streptomyces katrae
TGCTGGCAACGCTGACCAGGGCGGCGGTCGCGGCGGCAGCGGCTCAGCAGGAGGGCCCGGGGGAAGCCGTCCCGCAGCAGAAAACGACCTGAGGCGGCCCGCCCCCGAAGGGACGGGCCGCCTCACGGTCGGACGGGCTCGGGCCTACAGGCCGTAGCGCTCCCGGGCCTCCTTGACGGCCGACGCCGGGACCTCGCCGCGGCGGGCGAGCTGGGCCAGTGCGGCGACCACGATCGACTGCGCGTCGACGCCGAAGTGGCGGCGGGCGCCCTCACGGGTGTCGGAGAGGCCGAAGCCGTCCGTGCCCAGCGAGGTGTAGTCCTGCGGGACCCACTGGCTGATCTGGTCCGGGACCTGGCGCATCCAGTCGGACACCGCCAGGACCGGGCCCGGGGCGCCCTCCAGCACGCGGGTGACGTACGGGGTGCGCTCCTCGCCGCGCAGCAGGGCCTCGTCGCACTCCAGCGCGTCGCGGCGCAGCTCGCCCCACGAGGTGGCGGACCAGACGTCGGCGGCCACGTTCCAGTCGGCGGCCAGCAGCTGCTGCGCCTCCAGGACCCAGTGGATCGCCGTGCCCGAGGCCATGAGCTGGATCTTCGGGGCGTCGGCGGCCGGGGCGGCCTCCAGGGCGGCGGCCGTGTTGAACCGGTACAGGCCCTTGAGGATGCCCTCCTCCACGCCCTCGGGCATGGCCGGCTGGACCTTCGGCTCGTTGTAGACCGTCAGGTAGTAGAAGACGTCCTCGGGGTTCTCCCCGTACATCCGCTTCAGACCGTCCTTGACGATCACCGCGATCTCGTACGCGAACGCCGGGTCGTAGTTGAGCGACGCCGGGTTCGTGGACGCGATCAGGTGCGAGTGGCCGTCCGCGTGCTGCAGGCCCTCACCGGTCAGGGTGGTGCGGCCGGCGGTGGCGCCGACGATGAAGCCCTTGCCGAGCTGGTCGGCGAGCTGCCACATCTGGTCGGCGGTGCGCTGCCAGCCGAACATCGAGTAGAAGATGTAGAACGGGATCATCGGCTCGCCGTGCGTCGCGTACGACGTGCAGGCGGCGATGAAGTCGGCCATGGCGCCGGCCTCGGTGATCCCCTCGTTGAGGATCTGGCCGTCCTTGGCCTCCTTGTAGTACATCAGCTGGTCGCGGTCGACCGGCTCGTACGTCTGGCCCAGCGGCGAGTAGATGCCGGCCGACGGGAAGAGGGACTCCATACCGAAGGTACGGGCCTCGTCGGGGACGATCGGCACCCAGCGCTTGCCGGTCTCCTTGTCCCGCATCAGGTCCTTGACGAGGCGGACGAAGGCCATGGTGGTGGCCATCTCCTGCTTGCCGGAGCCCTTGATCAGCGGGGCGAAGGAGCGGTCGGCCGGGGCCGGCAGGGCCACGTGGTGGACCTTGCGGGCCGGGGCGGGGCCGCCGAGGGCCGCGCGGCGCTCCTGCAGGTACCGCACCTCGGGGCTGTCCGCGCCCGGGTGGCCGTAGGGGACCTTGCCGTCGACGAAGGCGCTGTCCGGGATCGGCAGACCCAGCAGGTCGCGCATGTCCTTGAACTCGTCGACCGTCAGCTTCTTCATCTGGTGGTTCGCGTTCTTCGACTCGAACCCGGCACCCAGCGTGTGGCCCTTGACCGTCTGCGCCAGGATGACCGTCGGCGCGCCCTTGTGCGCCAGGGCGGCCTTGTACGCGGCGTAGACCTTGCGGGGCTCGTGGCCGCCGCGCGAGGTGTGGAAGCACTCCGCGATCTTCGCGTCGGAGAGCACACCGGCCAGCTGCACGAGCTCGGCGTTGGCGCCGAAGAAGTGCTGGCGGATGTAGGCCACGTCACGCGTCGCGTACGTCTGGAACTGCGCGTCCGGCACCTCGCGGATGCGGCGGACCAGGGCGCCCGTGGTGTCGAGCTGGAACAGCTCGTCCCAGGCGGAGCCCCACAGGGTCTTGATGACGTTCCAGCCGGCACCGCGGAACTGGGCCTCCAGCTCCTGGACCACGCGGAAGTTCGCGCGGACCGGGCCGTCGAGGCGCTGCAGGTTGCAGTTGATGACGAACGTCAGATTGTCGAGCTGCTCGCGGGAGGCCAGGGCCAGGGCGGCGGTCGACTCGGGCTCGTCCATCTCGCCGTCGCCGAGGAAGGCCCAGACGTGCGAGTTGGAGGTGTCCTTGATGTTCCGGTTCTGCAGGTAGCGGTTGAAGCGCGCCTGGTAGATCGCGGAGAGCGGGCCGAGGCCCATGGAGACCGTGGGGAACTCCCACAGCCACGGCAGGCGCCGCGGGTGCGGGTAGGACGGCAGGCCGTTGCCGCCAGACTCCTGGCGGAAGTTGTCGAGCTGCTGCTCGGAGATGCGCCCGTCGAGGAAGGCGCGGGCGTAGATGCCGGGGGAGGCGTGGCCCTGGATGTAGAGCTGGTCGCCCGATCCGTCGGCCTCCTTCCCGCGGAAGAAGTGCTGGAAGCCGGTCTCGTAGAGCCAGGCCGCCGAGGCGAAGGTGGCGATGTGGCCGCCGACGCCGTACTTGGAGCCGCGGGTCACCATGGCGGCCGCGTTCCAGCGGTTCCAGGCGGTGATCTTGGCTTCCATCTCCTCGTCACCCGGGAACTCGGGCTCGGCGGAGGTGGGGATGGTGTTGACGTAGTCCGTCTCCAGCAGCTTGGGCAGGGCCAGGCCGGCGGCCTCGGCGTGCTGGAGCGTGCGGCGGAGCAGGTATTCGGCGCGGCGCGTACCGGCGGCCTTGGCGACGGCGTCGAGGGAGGCCGCCCATTCGGCGGTCTCTTCGGTGTCGCGGTCCGGGAGCTGGTCGAGCTCGCTCGGAAGCTTTCCTACGGGGTCGGACATCGGTGTGCGCCGCCTTCCGGACAAAGGAGAGGAGGTGGTGAAGAAAACCCTGACGGGCAGGACAGGGCCGATGGGCCCGGTTGGGGCCCGGAGTGACTGTAAATCCCTGATCGATGATCGATCAAATAAAAGTGACGAATATTCGACGCTCGGGCAAAAGTCGGCACCGGGTGCCATGAACTCAGGCACGGCGTGCCGGTTTCATCAGTACATGCCAAAGCGCTGGCGATCCCCTGGAGGATCGCTCAAAACCGCAGGTCGGAAGGGGTGGGAAAGGGTCAGGCGCTGCGCGGGGCGCAGCCCAGGACATGCCGCTTCACCAGCACGCCGATATCCGGGTCCTGGCTTCGGAAGGCCGCGACGAGGGCCTCGTGCTCCTCGGCGTACGACTTCTGGACGGTTCCCAGCCACCGGATCGACAGGGCCGTGAAGACCTCGATCCCCAGGCTCTCCCAGGTGTGCAGCAGCACGCTGTTCCCGGCCGCCCGCACCAGCTCCCGGTGGAAGCCCACCGTGTGCCGCACCTGCGCCGTGCCGTCCTGGACCCGGTCGGCCTCCCACAGGGCCGCCACGTGCGGCTCCAGCGCCGAGCAGTCGGCCGCCAGCCGGGGCGCGGCCAGCTCGGCCGCGATCTGCTCCAGACCGGCGCGGACGGGGTAGATCTCCTCCAGGTCGGCCGCCGAGAGGTTGCGCACGCGCACGCCCTTGTTCGGCGCCGACTCGATCAGCCGCAGCGTCTCCAGCTCGCGCAGGGCCTCCCGTACGGGCGTCTGGCTGACCTCCAGCTCGACCGCGATCCGGCGCTCGACGATCCGCTCGCCGGGCTTCCAGCGGCCGCTGACGATCCCCTCCACGATGTGCTCGCGGATCTGCTCGCGCAGCGAGTGCACGACGGGTGGGGTGATCATCGGGGTTCAACTCCTGTGTGTGCGGACACGCGGGGCCTGATGCCTAGACAATAAGGCCGCCGTGGCCTGCTCCGATGCGTTCGTGGTCAGGGACGCAGGGTGAGGCTCGTTACAACGACGGCGCCCCCGCCCGGACGAATCCGGGCGGGGGCGCCGTAAGCGGCAGATCACTGCACGCCCGGGCCTTACAGGCCGAGCTCGACCTCGAACTCGCCGGCCTCGAGGATCGCCTTGACGGCGGTGAGGTACCGGGCCGCGTCCGCGCCGTCCACCAGGCGGTGGTCGTAGGACAGGGTCAGGTACGTCATGTCGCGGACGCCGATGACGGTGCCCTCCTCGGTCTCGATGACCACGGGACGCTTGACCGTGGCACCGATGCCCAGGATCGCGACCTGGTTCGGCGGGACGATCACCGTGTCGAACAGCGCACCGCGCGAGCCGGTGTTGCTGATGGTGAAGGTCGCGCCGGACAGCTCGTCCGGGGTGATCTTGTTGCCGCGGACCTTGGCGGCCAGGTCGGCGGTCGCCTTGGAGATGCCCGCCAGGTTGAGGTCACCGGCACCCTTGATGACCGGGGTCATCAGGCCCTTCTCGGAGTCCACGGCGATGCCGATGTTCTCCGAGTCGAAGTAGGTGATGGTGCCCTCGTCGTCGTTGATCCGGGCGTTGACGACCGCGTGGGCCTTCAGCGCCTGGGCAGCGGCCTTGACGAAGAACGGCATCGGGGACAGCTTGACGCCCTCGCGGGCGAGGAAGCCGGCCTTGGCCTTCTCGCGCAGCTTCATGATCTTGGTGATGTCCACCTCGACCACGGAGCTGAGCTGCGCCTGCGAGTGCAGGGCCTTCATCATGTTGTCGCCGATGACCTTGCGCATGCGGGTCATCTTGACCGTCTGGCCGCGCAGCTCGGACATACGGCCACCGACACCGGTGCCCGTGACCGTCGCCAGGTTGACGCCGGACTCCGAGGCGAGCTTGCGCACCAGCGGGGTCACGTAGGCGCCCTCGTCACCGGCCGAGACCGGGGCGGCGGGGGCGGCCGGGGCGACCGGAGCCGGAGCGGCGACT
>NZ_JZWV01001263.1 GCF_000966975.1 Streptomyces katrae
GCCCGGCGGGCCGGGGGCGGTCAGATGCCCGAGGCCCACCCGCCGATGGCGAACCGTCCCTTCTCCTCGCGGACTTCGAAGGCCCCCGTGCCGCCGAAGTGCGCGGGGAACACCAGCTCTCCGCGCTCCGCGGCGCGCGCCAGGGTCCGCCGGCGGGTGTCCGCCGCCCCGGCCGGGTCCATGCAGAAGCAGCTGTTGCAGGAGGGCCGCAGGACCTGAACGGGGCTGTGCAGCATGTCCCCGACGAAGACCGCCCGGTCGGTGCCGGAGGCCAGGCGCAGTACCGAGGAGCCCGGGGTGTGGCCGGGGGCCGCCTCCAGGGTGAGGTGGTCGTCGATGCGGTGGGAGCCCTCCCAGAGGACCGCCTGCCCCGTCCGGTGGACGGGGGCGATGCTGTCCTCGTAGACCAGGCGGTCGATCTCGCGCGCGCCGCCCGCGTATCCACCGCGGGGCCCGAAGTGCGCGTCGTCGGCGGCCGGGATGAGGTAGTGGGCGTTGGGGAACGCCGGGACCCACTCCCCGCCGGCGTCCACGGTGTTCCAGCCGACGTGGTCGGCGTGGACGTGGGTGTTGACGACGACGTCCACCTCCTCGGGCCGGACGCCGGCGGCGGCCAGGCGCCCCATGAAGTCGCCCTGCCGCCGGTGGAACAGGGGCGAGCCGGGGCGTTCGCGCCCGTTGCCCGCCCCGGTGTCCACGAGGACGGTCCGGCCGCCGCTGCGCAGGACCCAGGTCTGCAGGGCGAGTACGGCCAGGTCGGCGTCGGGCTGCCAGTGGTCGGGCGCCAGCCAGTCCTCGTTCTCCTTCCACACCTCGGCGCCGGACTGCGGGACGAGGTCCCGGGCGGCCACGAAGGGGCCCTGCACCTCGATGACGCGGGTGATCTCGACGTCCCCCAGGACGAGGGGCTGCGTGTTCTCGTTGGTCATGTGCACCACCCTAGGGAGGCGGGCTGAGCATCCCAATGCGCGTTCCGCTCAAGGGAATACGCGTACCGCTCACCCGTGGGGGCGTCGGCGGTACCCTGCGCGCATGGACGTGGTGAGCGACGCGATCTCCGCCGTGCGCCTGGGGCGCGCCTCCTCCGACCGGGTACGGACCGCGGGCACCTGGTGCGTACGGCTGGACCCGTACGAGGGGGCGGGGTTCCACGTCGTCCTCGCGGGCGACTGCTGGCTGCTGGCCGACGGGGGCGAACCGGTCCCCCTCGCCACGGGTGACGCGGTGCTGCTGCCGCACGGGGCGGGCCACGTGCTCGCGGACTCCCCGGTCGACGCGGCGGTGGCGGCGCGGGCCCGGCCGCTGGAGCACTACCTCGACGGGCGGGCGGCGGCCCCCGCGCCGCAGCCGGGCCGGCCGGCGGTGGAGATGCTGTGCGGCAAGTACCGGCTCGACCGCAGCCGGGTGCACCCGCTGCTGGCGGAACTGCCCGGCGTGGTCCGCCTCCAGGGCGGGTCGCACGGTGAACTCCAGTCGGCCATCGCCCTGTTGGGCGGGGAGCTGGACGCCCGGCGGCCCGGCTCCTCCATCGCCCTGCCCAGCCTGCTGGACCTGCTCCTGGTCTACATGGTGCGCGCCTCGGTGGCCGGGGCGGCGCCGGGGTCCTGGTCGGCCGCCCTGGGCGACCCGGTGACGGCCGCGGCCCTCCAGGCGATGCACGCGGACCCGGCGGCCCCGTGGAGCGCGGACCGGCTGGCCGCCGAGGCGGGCGTCTCCCGGCCGACCCTGGTGCGCCGGTTCACCCCGCTGGTCGGCCGTCCCCCGATGGCGTACCTGACGTGGTGGCGGCTGACCCTGGCCGCCACCCGGCTGCGCGACACCCAGGACTCGCTGGCCGCCATCGCGGCCGGCGTCGGCTACGGCAGCCCGTACGCCCTGTCCCACGCCTTCGTGCGGGAGTTCGGCACCACACCGGGCCGCTACCGGACCGAGATCACCCGCACCCCGGGCTGAACCTGTTCAAACGAGCGGATACGGTGGATGCCATGGATGTGTCCGCCGGAGCGCGCAGACCGCTCGGGCACCCGTCTGCCCGAGGAGTACGCATGGCAACCCAGACCCGTACCGCGCTGGTCGAGGACCTGATGGCCCGCTTCCCCCACGTGCCGCGGGAGGCCGTGATCAAGGAGGACCTGCTGCGGGGCGGCATGGCCTTCGACGAGTCGGCGCTCAGCGGCGGAGGCGCCGACGGACCGGGCGGCGGCGACGTCAAGCCGAAGTCGTACTTCATCTTCTCCTTCGACCACCGCACCCTGCCGGAGCTGGGCGCCGCCGCCCTCAACCGCCCGCCGGAGGAGATCGTGCTCACCGGCGGTCCGTACGGGCTGCGCCGCACGGTGGTCTCCGTACGGGTGAACCCGGACTCCCCGTACGTGGTGCGCGGCGGCGAGGACGGCACGCTGGGCCTGTACCTGGACGGGGCCCGGATCTCCGACGTCGGGCTGCCGCCGATGCCGGAGTACTACCGGCACAAGCTGTCGAACGGCAAGTCGGTGATGGAGGTCGCCCCGACCATCCAGTGGGGCTACCTGATCTACCTGACCGTCTTCCGGGTGTGCCAGTACTTCGGCGCCAAGGAGGAGTGCCAGTTCTGCGACATCAACCACAACTGGCGCCAGCACAAGGCGGCGGGCCGCCCGTACACCGGGGTGAAGCCGGTCGAGGAGGTGCTGGAGGCCCTGGAGATCATCGACCGGTACGACACGGCGGGGACCTCGCGGGCCTACACCCTCACCGGCGGCTCCATCACCTCGCAGGTCGGCGGCCGGGACGAGGCCGACTTCTACGGGCACTACGCGCAGGCCATCGAGGAGCGCTTCCCCGGCCGCTGGATCGGCAAGGTGGTGGCCCAGGCCCTGCCGCGCGACGCGGTGCAGCGCTTCCACGACCACGGCATCCGGATCTACCACCCCAACTTCGAGGTGTGGGACCGGCGGCTGTTCCAGCTCCACTGCCCGGGCAAGGAGCGGTACGTGGGCCGGGACGAGTGGCACCGCAGGATCCTCGACTCCACCGAGGTGTTCGGCCCGCGCAACGTGATCCCCAACTTCGTGGCGGGCATCGAGATGGCCGAGCCCTTCGGGTTCACGAAGGTGGGCGAGGCCATCGAGTCGACCACCGAGGGCCTGCGGTTCTTCATGTCGCACGGCGTCGTACCGCGCTTCACGACCTGGTGCCCGGAGCCGACGACCCCGCTGGGCAAGGCCAACCCGCTGGGCGCCCCGCTGGAGTACCACATCCGGCTGCTGGAGGCCTACCGGGCGACGCTGGAGGAGTTCGGCCTGAGCTCCCCGCCCGGCTACGGGCCGGCCGGTCCGGGGCGCGCGGTGTTCTCCGTCAGCTCGTTCATGGACAGCCTGGAGGGGCTGGAGGAGCCCGCGCAGGACGCACCCGCCGCCTCCTGACCTCCTGTTCCGCCCGGGGGTGTGGGAAACCCCCGCCCGCCACCGCCCGAAGGGGCCGGTCCGCACGGACCGGCCCCTTCGCCGTGCGGCGGGGGCTGCCGGTCCTCGTTCCGGGACGCGGGCAAAGTAGCAGCCTTCCCGGGGCT
>NZ_JZWV01001264.1 GCF_000966975.1 Streptomyces katrae
GCGCCGATGTTTGTCCGATGGTGATGGTCCTTCCTCGACGGCGCCGTGACGGGCACTAGCGTCCCGTGCCATTCCCAGCCCACCGAGCGAGGAGGCAGCGTGCTGTCATTGCGGCGGCGATCCACCGGCGGCCTGTCCGTGGCCACGAGATACACGATCGGCAGCGGTCTGGTCATCACCGCGCTGGTGGCGACGCTGGTCGCGCTGCTGGTCCCGGTGTCGAAGTTCGGTGACCGGGCAGCCGCGGCGCCCGCGGGGGCGGCGGCGGCCCTGCCCGCCGGGGTCGAGGACGACGGCGCCGGGACCATGAGCACGGCCTACGGGCCCCTCAGCCCCGTCGACCGGGACTTCGTGCGCAAGGTGCGGCTCGCCGGTCTGTGGGAGCTGCCCGCCGGGCGGCAGGCCCAGCAGCGCGGCGCCCGCCCGGCGGTGCGTACCGCCGGGCAGCACCTGGTGGAGGGCCACACCGAACTGGACCGGCAGGTGGTCCAGGTCGGCCAGGCCCTCGGCGTGGACCTCCCCGACCGGCCCTCCGCCCAGCAGCAGGCCTGGCTGGACCAGCTGACGGCAGCTCAGGGAGCCGAGTACGAGCGGCTGTTCGTCCAGCTGTTGCGCCGCGCGCACGGCAAGGTGTTCGCCCTGCTCGCCCAGGTGCGGGCGCAGACCCGCAACTCCATGGTGCGCGCCCTCGCGACCTCCGCCAACAGCACGGTCCTGGACCACATCACGGTGACCACATCACGGTGCTGGAGGAGACCGGCCTCGTCGACTTCGACTCCCTCTCCGACGCGCCTGGCGCCCCCTCCTCACCCGGTCCCGCGCGACCCCAGGGGGCCTCGTCCCCTCCGATGTCCGACCGACGATACGAAGTGAAGTGATCGCATGAGTCAGCAGGGCCACAGGCGCCCCCGGTTGTCGAAGAAGCTCCTGGCCGTGGTCAGCGCCCTGGTGCTGGGCGGCGGCGGGGTGGCGATCGTCGCCGGGAACGCGAACGCCGGCCAGGACGCCTCCCGTACCGGCCAGGTGACGGCCACGATCGACTGCCCGGACGTGGGCGACAAGCTCACGGCCGTCCCCGACGGGGCCAGGACGGAGGTGGACGAGAACCTCGCCCAGCTGGACGTCCAGGTGGCCGACGCCTACCGGCAGCTCGCCGGGGGCCAGGTCAAGGGCAAGGCGCAGCAGGACGCGCTGCTGGGGCGGCTGCGCGACCAGCGCGGTACGACCATCTCCCGGGTGTCCGACGCGATAGGCCGCTCCGGCGCCCGCCCGGAGGGGCTGGGGACGCTGAGCGGGTGCACGATGAAGGAGGCGTCGGCGCAGGAGGACGCGGCCGCCGACGGCGCCCGGAGCATCGGGCAGAAGGGCGGGCCGGCCAAGAGCGACTTCGTCGACATCACGAAGGTACGGCCCAACGTGAAGGCCCCGGCGCCCTCGGCGGCCGCCTCCAAGGGCTCCTTCACCTCCGAGTGCGGGCGCAACGAGAACGGCCACTTCAACCCGGACAACGTGATCGTCGCCCCGGGCGTCTCCAACGGCGCGCACCACATGCACGACTACGTGGGCAACAAGACGACCAGCGCCTTCTCCACCGACGCCAGCCTCGCCGCCTCGGGAACCACGTGCGGTAACGGCGACCAGTCCACCTACTACTGGCCGGTGCTGCGGCTGCGCGACGGCAGGGCCGAGCGCGACGCGAAGGCGCCGGGCGGCGGCCAGGACGCCAACGTGGGCACGATCCTGCGGCCCAAGCAGGCCACCATCACCTTCAAGGGCAGCCCGGCGGGCCAGGTCAAGGCGATGCCGCGGTTCCTGCGGATCATCACGGGCGACGCGAAGGCCTTCAGCAACGGCACCGCGAACGCCAACGCCTCCTGGAGCTGCACCGGTTTCGAGGACCGGCAGCTGAAGGACAAGTACCCGGTCTGCCCCAAGGGCAGTGACGTGGTGCGCACCTTCACCTTCCAGAGCTGCTGGGACGGCCGCAACACCGACAGCGCCAACCACCGTACGCACGTGGCCTTCCCGGACGCGTCCGGGCGCTGCAAGAAGGGCTTCACCGCCATTCCGCAGCTGGTGGAGCGGGTCACGTACGGGGTGGCGCCCGGGGCGCGGTTCGCGGTGGACAGCTTCCCCGAGCAGCTGCACAAGCCGGTGACCGACCACGGCGACTTCATCAACGTGATGTCGGACGGCCTGATGGCCCGGGCCGTGGGCTGCATCAACGGCGGGCGGTCCTGCCGCTGACCCGTCCGGAACAGACGAACGGCCGGCCCGGAGCCCCTCGGCTCCGGGCCGGCCGTGTCGTGCCGGGCGAACGGCCCTGCGGTCACAGGCCGTTGACGCGGGCCATCCGTCCGACGGCCAGGGGCGGGAAGTCGGCGCCGACGACGCGGGCGGCGCGGCGGGCCACCCGGGAGTGCTGGCGGCGCACCTGCGCCATCAGGCGGCGGCTGCGCAGGGCCATCTCCAGTTCGAAGCGGGTCCGCGGGTCGCGCAGGCCGGGGCCGAAGAGCTTCTCCAGCTGGCGCATCCGGTAACGGACGGTCTGCGGGTGCACGTTGAGGGCCTTGGCGGCCTCGGGGGCGCCGCCGCCCTCCAGCCAGGCGAGCAGGGTCACCTCCAGGCGTTCGCTCTGGCGCGGGGTCAGGTCGGCCAGCGGCCGCAGCCAGCGGGCGGCCAGGGCGTGGGCCAGGGGCTCGTCCTGGAGGAGCAGCAGGGTGGAGAGGTGGTCGTCCACGAAGACGGCGCGGGCGTCGAGGCCGCCGCGGGCGGGGGTGAGGGTGAGCAGGCGCAGGGCCCAGCGCAGGGAGGAGGCGGTGTCGCGGAGGGGGACGGCGTGGCCGACGGCGGCGAAACGGCCGCGCAGCAGGGGGTCCAGGGCCGCCCGGGCGTCCGCGTCGGGGCTCGGGAGGAGCAGGCAGGGGCGGCCGGCGAACATGCCGGCGAGGGCGTCGTCGAGTACGGCCGCCAGTTGCTGGGCCTCGCCGGGGGTGGCGAGCGCGACGGCCCGTACGGCGGCGGGGAGCGGCCAGCCGGCGGACCGGGCGAGGTCGTCGAGGGAGTCCTGGGAGGCGGCCCGGTCGTCGGTGAGGGCCTTGAAGAGTTCCTGGCGCACCCGGTCGGGCGCGGTGGCGGCGGTCTCGTGCCGGATTCCGTGTCCGTGGCCATGTCCGTCGCCGTGGCCGGGGCCGTGCTCGTGCCCGGCTCCGCGCACCGCTTCGGGGGCGCCCCCGTGGGGCTCCTCCCGGCGGCCGTCGTGCCGGACGTCGAGCCCTCCGTCGAGGCCGGCGCCGTGTCCGCCGTCGGGTCCTCCGTCGAGGCGGGCCCCGAGGACGTCCTTGTCCTCGCCGACGGCCCCGTCCCGGGCGGGTTCGTCGCGGTAGCCGAGGGCGGTGAGGAGGGCCTCTTCCACCCGCTGCCGGATCAGGTCGTCGTCGACGGCGTCATTACCGTCGACAAGTGTGGAGAATCCGGGAATTCCCTGCAGGAGCTCCTCCACTATCTCCGCGGCCAGTGCGGGGAGTTCCCTGCGCACGACACGCGTCCACTCTCCTCGCGGGCGGGACCAGATGCGGTTCAGAAGTTCGCACATCGTTTCCTCGTTCTTGCCGGGGTGAGGCCTGTCCGGTGGAGGAGCGACAAGCCCGTCAGGGTTGTCTGCCTCGCCAACAACCCTGCCTGTCAAGAGAGTTGCAGCCCCCACGCGCCCTTCTGGAGGGATCCGGCCACTTTTGCCCCCTGGGGTTTGCCTTGTTTTTGCCCCCGGGGAAGCATGGATGGCGCGCGACGCGGTGGCCTGTCACGACCTCCACTGGAGGGGAATCTTCCGGCGTTGTTCGATGCGCCGGAGACGCGGCGCGAGAAATTATCACGTTTCGATAAATCCTGTGGAGATGCTGCGCAGCTCCACGATGCTGCTGCACTCCGGCCCCGAGCCCCTTCGGCCGGCGCGGGAATTCCACAGCGCTGCCGGCCGCCACACCACGATCCCGGGTGCCGAGCGCCAGGTGGACTGTGCTCGGAGCCCCGGTGCACAGGAGAACTGGATGCCCCTGCCCCAGCCGCACATACCCCGCTCCCACCGGTCGCGACGCAGGAGCCGCCACGCGGCGGCGGCCCCGGCCGCGGGACGGCGGGCCGTCCGGCGGCCCCCGCTCCTGCCCGCCCCGGGCAGGCTGCGCCCCAGCGCGCTCTGCGCCGCCGGCGCCGCACTCGTCTCGCTCTTCGTGGCGGTCCGCGCGGGCGCCCTGTCCCATCTGTGGGAGTTCCTCGACTACGGCGTGGGCGTGCTCTCGCTCGTCAGTCTCACCGCCACCGTCCTGTGGGGCCTGGCGGCCACCGACCGGGCCGTGCTCGGCTCCGGCCACCGGCTGCTGGCGCAGGGCGTGCACCGCGGGCTGGCCGTGGCCGGGCTGGGCTTCCTGGCCTTGCACGTCTGGGTGAAGGTGGCCCAGGGGCACACCACGGCGGCGGGCGCGTTCCTGCCGTTCGCCGACGAGGACCGGCCCGTCCTGATCGGCCTCGGCACCCTGGCCGGATATCTCTTCGTCTCCGTCGCGGTCTCCGGAGCCGTGCGTAGTGTGTTCGCGGTCAAGAACCGCTCCGTGTGGTGGCGGGCGCTGCACATCGGCGCCTACCCGGCCTGGGGGGCCTCCCTGGTGCACGGGCTGAAGGCCGGCCGCGCCGCCGACGCCTGGGTGACCGCCTCGTACGCCCTGTGCC
>NZ_JZWV01001265.1 GCF_000966975.1 Streptomyces katrae
CGGTCGTCATCGGCGGGGGGCTCGCCGGAGTCACCGCCGCCCTCGAACTGGCGGACGCCGGACTGCGGGTCACCCTCCTCGAAGGACGCCCCCGTCTCGGCGGCCTCGCCTTCTCCTTCAAGCGCGGCGACCTGACCGTGGACAACGGCCAGCACGTCTACCTGCGCTGCTGCACCGCCTACCGGTGGTTCCTCGACCGCGTCGACGGCGCCGCCCTCGCCCCGCTCCAGGACCGGCTCGACGTGCCCGTCCTCGACGTCGCCCACCCCGCCGGACCCCGCCTGGGCCGGCTGCGCCGCAGCGCCCTGCCCGTCCCCCTGCACCTGGCCGCCTCCCTGGCCACGTACCCGCACCTGTCCCTCGCGGAGCGGGCCTCCCTCGGACGCGCCGCCCTCGCCCTGCGCCGCCTCGACCCCGCCGACCCGGCGCTCGACGGCCTCGACTTCGCCACCTGGCTGGCCCGCTACGGGCAGAGCCCGCGCACCGTCGAGGCGCTCTGGGACCTCGTCGGCATCGCCACCCTCAACGCCACCGCCCAGCACTCCTCGCTCGGCCTGGCCGCCATGGTCTTCAAGACCGGCCTGCTCTCCGAGAACGGCGCCGCCGACATCGGCTGGGCCCGCGTCCCGCTCGGCGAACTCCACGACACCCTCGCCCGCAAGGCCCTCGACTCCGCCGGCGTCCGCACCGAGCTGCGCACCCGCGTCACCGCCGTCACCCGCACCGGCGACGGGAACTGGAGGGTCGACACCGACGGCGATTCCCTGGACGCCGGCACCGTCGTCCTCGCCGTCCCGCAGCGCGAGGCCCACGGCCTGCTGCCCCCCGGCGCCCTCGCCGACCCCGACAAGCTCCTCGACATCGGCACCGCCCCCATCCTCAACGTCCACGTGGTCTACGACCGCAAGGTGCTCCGGCAGCCCTTCTTCGCCGCCCTCGGCACCCCCGTCCAGTGGGTGTTCGACCGCACGGACTCCTCCGGACTCACCGACGGCGGCCAGTACCTGGCCCTGTCCCAGTCCGTCGCCCAGGACGACATCGACGAGCCCGTCTCCGTCCTGCGCGCCAAGTACCTGCCCGAACTCGAACGGCTGCTGCCCGCCGCCCGGGGCGCGAAGGTACGGGACTTCTTCGTCACCCGCGAGCGCACCGCCACCTTCGCCCCCAGCCCCGGCGTCGGCCGGCTGCGCCCGCCCGGCGTGGGCCGGCTGCGCCCGGGCCCCCGGACCGACACGCCGGGGCTCTATCTCGCCGGTGCGTGGACCGCCACCGGCTGGCCCGCGACCATGGAGAGCGCCGTCCGCAGTGGCCTCGGCGCGGCACACGCCGCGCTCGCCGCGCTCGGCCGCCCCCGCGAACATCCTCTGCAGGAGGCGGTATGACGACCACCACGACCACCACCAGCACCACGAGCACCACCAGCACGGCCGGCACGACCGGCACAGCACGTACAGGAACCAGAGGAGAGCCAGTGAACCCGGGGAACCCGGCTGTCGAGAACACAGGTGCCGGCGCGGGCACGGCCGGCGGGGGAACGGAGAAGGCCGACACCCTCGCCCTCCTCGAACGTGGCCGTACGCTGTCGACCCCCGTGCTCCGCGCGGCCGTGGACCGGCTCGCGGCGCCCATGGACACCGTCGCCGCCTACCACTTCGGCTGGATCGACGTCGACGGCAACCCGGCGGACGGCGACGGCGGCAAGGCCGTCCGCCCCGCCCTCGCCCTGCTCTCCGCCGAGGCCGCCGGCGCGCCCGCGGAGGTGGGCATCCCCGGCGCCGTCGCCGTGGAGCTCGTCCACAACTTCTCGCTGCTGCACGACGACCTGATGGACGGCGACGAGCAGCGCCGCCACCGCGACACGGTCTGGAAGGTCCACGGCCCCGCGCAGGCCATCCTCGTCGGCGACGCCCTGTTCGCCCTCGCCAACGAGGTGCTGCTGGAGCTCGGCACCGTCGACGCCGGCCGCGCCACCCGCCGGCTGACCACCGCCAGCCGCAAGCTCATCGACGGCCAGGCCCAGGACATCTCCTACGAGCACCGCGAGCGCGTCAGCGTTCAAGAATGCCTCGAGATGGAGGGGAACAAGACCGGAGCCCTGCTCGCGTGCGCGGTGTCCATCGGAGCCGTCCTCGGCGGCGCCGACGACCGCACGGCCGACAAGCTGGAGGAGTACGGCTACCACCTCGGCCTCGCCTTCCAGGCCGTCGACGACCTCCTCGGCATCTGGGGCGACCCCGAGTCCACCGGCAAGCAGACCTGGAGCGATCTGCGCCAGCGCAAGAAGTCCCTGCCCGTCGTCGCGGCCCTCGCCGCGGGCGGACCCGCATGTGAGGAGCTTGCGCGGCTGCTCGCGGCCGACGCGAAGAGCAACGATTTCGAGAACTTCTCGGAGGAGGAGTTCGCCCACCGCGCCGCCCTCATCGAGGCCGCCGGAGGCCGTCAGTGGACCGCCGACGAGGCGCGCCGCCAGCACGCGATCGCCGTTCGAGCCCTCGACGACGTGGACATGCCGCAGCGGGTGCGCGAGCAGCTCGTCGCCCTCGCCGACTTCGTCGTCGTGCGCAAGAGGTGATCTTCGTCGGAAAGTGGATATGAATCGCGAGTCGCCGGCCCGGGGGCCCCTCTGAGGGATCCCCGGCCGACGGCAGACCCGGGCACGGCCGACACACGGTACGAAGGGGAAGCCATGACAGCGACGACCGACGGCGGCGGTGCGATCACCGACGGCGCCGATCCGCGACACGACAGCACGGCGGCCCCGGCCGCCCCGGCCGCAGGCCCGTCCGGCGAGGACACCGGCCTGCTCAAGGAAGCACAGGAGGCCACCGACCGGGCCGTCCGTGAACTCCTGGACCGCCAGGACCCGGACGGCTGGTGGAAGGGCGACCTCCAGACCAACGTCACCATGGACGCCGAGGACCTGCTGCTGCGCCAGTTCCTCGGCATCCGCGACGAGGCGACCACCAGGGCCGCCGCCCTCTTCATCCGCGGCGAGCAGCAGCCCGACGGCACCTGGGCCACCTTCCACGGCGGCCCGCCCGAACTCTCCGCCACCATCGAGGCGTACGTGGCCCTGCGCCTGGCCGGGGACCCGCCCGACGCCCCGCACATGGCCCGCGCCTCGGCCTGGATCCGCGACCAGGGCGGGATCGCCTTCGCCCGGGTCTTCACCCGCATCTGGCTGGCCCTCTTCGGCTGGTGGAGCTGGGACCACCTGCCCGAGCTCCCGCCCGAGCTGGTCTTCCTGCCGCCCTGGGTGCCGCTGAACATCTACGACTTCGGCTGCTGGGCCCGCCAGACGATCGTCCCGCTGACCGTGGTCTCCGCGCTGCGGCCCGTCCGCCCGGCGCCCTTCGCCCTCGACGAGCTGCACACCGACGCACGCGACCCCCACCCGGCCAAACCGCTGGCGCCGGTGGCCAGTTGGGACGGGGTCTTCCAGCGGATGGACAAGGCCCTGCACCGCTACCGGCGGATCGCACCGCGCCGGCTGCGCAAGGCGGCCATGGCCGCGGCCGGCCGCTGGATCGTCGAACGCCAGGAGAACGACGGCTGCTGGGGCGGGATCCAGCCCCCCGCCGTGTACTCCGTCATCGCCCTGCACCTGCTCGGCTACGACCTCGGGCACCCGGTGATGCGGGCCGGACTGGAGTCCCTCGACCGCTTCGCCGTCTGGCGCGAGGACGGCGCCCGCATGGTCGAGGCCTGCCAGTCCCCGGTCTGGGACACCTGCCTCGCCGCCATCGCCCTGGCCGACGCGGGCCTGCGCCCCGACCACCCGGCGCTGGTGAAGGCCGCCGACTGGATGCTCGGGGAGGAGGTCCGGCGCAGCGGCGACTGGGCCGTGCGCCGGCCCGGACTGGCCCCCGGCGGCTGGGCCTTCGAGTTCCACAACGACACCTACCCCGACATCGACGACACCGCCGAGGTCGTCCTCGCCCTGCGCCGCATCCGCCACCCCGAACCTGCCAGGGTCGAGGCGGCCATCGCCCGCGGCACCTCCTGGACCCTCGGCATGCAGTCGAAGGACGGTGCCTGGGCCGCCTTCGACGCCGACAACACCAGCCCCCTCCCCAACCGGCTGCCCTTCTGCGACTTCGGCGAGGTCATCGACCCGCCCTCCGCCGACGTCACCGCCCACGTGGTGGAGATGCTCGCCGCCGAGGGCAGGGCCGCCGATCCGCGCGCCCTGCGCGGCATCGCCTGGCTCCTCGCCGAACAGGAGCCGGAGGGCAGCTGGTTCGGCCGCTGGGGCACCAACTACGTGTACGGGACCGGCTCGGTGGTCCCCGCCCTCACCGCCGCCGGGATCTCCCCCCGGCACCCCGCCGTCCGGCGGGCCGTCGGCTGGCTGGAGTCCGTGCAGAACGCGGACGGGGGCTGGGGCGAGGACCAGCGCTCCTACAAGGACCGCTCCTGGGCGGGGAAGGGCGCCTCCACCCCCTCCCAGACCGCGTGGGCGCTGATGGCCCTGCTCGCGGCGGGGGAGCGGGAGGGCGAGGCCGTCCGGCGCGGGATCGCCCACCTGGTGGAGACCCAGCGGGCCGACGGCACCTGGGACGAGCCGCACTTCACCGGGACCGGCTTCCCCTGGGACTTCTCCATCAACTACCACCTCTACCGGCAGGTGTTCCCGCTCACCGCCCTGGGCCGCTACCTGTACGGGGAACCCTTCGGCCCGGCCGCCGCCGCAC
>NZ_JZWV01001266.1 GCF_000966975.1 Streptomyces katrae
CGCACGGCGCGCCGCCCCGGCCGCCGTCCCCGCCCCGGCCGGGGAGGCCTGATGTCCGCCCGGGCGGCCCCGCCCGCACCGCCGCTGCTGATCGCCTGCGCCCTGCGCATCGAGCGGGCGGCCCTCGGCGGGGCGGGCCGCTCGGCCGGCGGGGGCACGGTGCTGCGGACCGGCATGGGCCCGCGCGCCGCCGACCGGGCCGTGGCCCGGGCCCTGGGCCGCCCCGGGATGGAACGGGCCGCCGTCCTCGCCACCGGTTTCTGCGCCGGCCTGCTCCCCGGCATGAACCCCGGAGACCTCG
>NZ_JZWV01001267.1 GCF_000966975.1 Streptomyces katrae
CCCCGGAGACCTCGTCGTGGCCGAGGAGACCCGCGACCCCCGCGGGGCGGTCACCTGCACCGGGACCGCCCTGCTCGCCGGGGCACTGGCCCGCGCCGTCCCCGGGCGGACCGTGCACACCGGCGTACTGACCGGCTCCGACCACGTCGTCCGCGGCCAGGAGCGCGACCGGCTGCGCGCCGCCGGCGCCATCGCGGTCGACATGGAGTCCGCCGCCACCCTGTGGACCGCCTCAGGGGCGGGCCGCCCGGTTGCGGCCGTCCGGGTGGTCGTGGACGCTCCGGAGCACGAGCTCGTCCGTATCGGCACGGTGCGCGGAGGAATATCTGCCTTCCGCGTGTTGCGCGCCGTACTTCCCGCTTTTCATGACTGGCACCGTTCGTTACTGCTTCCCAGGAGGTGAACCAGATGGCCATGCCGTTGCGACAGTCCATCAGGGTCGGTACCTATCTTTTCGAACAGAAGCTCCGCAAGCGCGAGAAGTTCCCGCTGATCGTCGAGCTGGAGCCGCTCTACGCCTGCAACCTGGCCTGTGAGGGGTGCGGGAAGATCCAGCACCCGGCCGGGGTGCTGAAGCAGCGCATGCCCGTCGCCCAGGCGGTCGGCGCCGTCCTCGAGTCCGGCGCGCCGATGGTGTCCATCGCGGGCGGCGAACCGTTGATGCACCCCCAGATCCACGAGATCGTGCGGCAGCTGGTGGCCCGGCGGAAGTACGTCTTCCTCTGCACCAACGCCCTGCTGCTCCGCAAGAAGATCGAGAAGTTCACCCCGTCCCCCTACTTCGCCTTCGCCGTGCACATCGACGGACTGCGCGAACGCCACGACGAATCCGTGGCCAAGGAGGGGGTCTTCGACGAGGCCGTCGCCGCGATCAAGGAGGCCAAGCGGCGCGGATTCCGGGTGACCACGAACTCCACCTTCTTCAACACCGACACCCCGCAGACCGTCATCGAGGTGCTGAACTACCTCAATGACGACCTCCAGGTGGACGAAATGATGATCTCGCCCGCCTATGCCTACGAAAAGGCCCCCGACCAGGAGCACTTCCTGGGCGTCGAGCAGACGCGGGAACTCTTCAGGAAGGCTTTCGCGGGCGGCAACCGGCGCCGCTGGCGGCTCAACCACTCCCCGCTCTTCCTGGACTTCCTGGAGGGCAAGGCCGATTTCCCCTGCACGGCCTGGGCCATTCCCAATTACTCCCTCTTCGGCTGGCAGCGCCCCTGCTACCTGATGAGCGACGGATACGTGCCCACCTACCGGGAACTCGTCGAGGAGACGGACTGGAGCAAGTACGGCCGCGGGAAGGACCCGCGCTGCGCCAACTGCATGGCGCACTGCGGCTACGAGCCCACCGCCGTCCTCGCCACGATGGGCTCCCTCAAGGAGTCCCTGCGCGCCGCCCGCGAGACGGTCGCCGGGAACCGGGACGCGAAGGCATGACGGGGCCGCAGGCAGGGGCGGCCGGCGGGGGACGGTTGGCCGGCGGCGGAGGGTCGGCCGGCGGCGGAGGGGGCTTCGACCTCGCCGCGCTGCTCGCCGAGCGCGGCGGGGAGCGCTACGAGCTGCACGCCCGCCACCTCAACCACCAGCTGCCCCGCATGCTGCGCACCATCGGCTTCGACAAGGTCTACGTGCGCGCCGAGGGGGCCCACTTCTGGGACGCCGAGGGCAACGACTACCTCGACATGCTGGCCGGGTTCGGGGTGATGGGCCTGGGCCGCCACCACCCGGTGGTCCGCCGGGCCCTGCACGACGTCCTGGACGCCCAGCTCGCCGACCTGACCCGCTTCGACTGCCAGCCGCTGCCCGGGCTGCTGGCCGAGAAGCTGCTCTCCCACAGCCCCCACCTGGACCGCGTCTTCTTCGGCAACAGCGGCACCGAGGCGGTCGAGACCGCCCTGAAGTTCGCCCGCTACGCCACCGGCCGGCCCAGGATCCTCTACTGCGACCACGCCTTCCACGGGCTCACCACCGGCTCGCTGTCGGTCAACGGGGAGGGCGGCTTCCGCGACGGCTTCGCCCCGCTGCTGCCCGACACGAAGATCGCCCTCGGGGACCTCGCGGCCCTGGAGCGCGAGCTGCGCCGGGGCGACGTGGCCGCCTTCGTGGTCGAGCCGATCCAGGGCAAGGGGGTGCACGCCGCCCCGCCGGGGTTCCTGCGCGCCGCCCAGGAGCTCCTGCACCGGCACAAGGCGCTGCTGATCGCCGACGAGGTGCAGACCGGCCTCGGCCGTACCGGGGACTTCTACGCGTACCTGAACGAACCGGGCGTGGAACCGGACCTGGTGTGCGTGGCCAAGGCCCTCTCCGGCGGCTACGTGCCGGTCGGCGCGACCCTGGGCAAGGACTGGATCTTCCAGAAGGTCTACTCGTCCATGGACCGGGTCCTGGTGCACTCCGCGAGCTTCGGCTCCAACGCCCAGGCGATGGCGGCCGGCCTGGCGGTCCTCCACGTCATGGAGGAGGAGAAGGTGGTGGCCAACGCCCGCGCCATGGGGGACCTGCTGCGCGGGCGGCTGGCCGCGCTCGTGGACGAGTACGAGATGCTCCACGAGGTGCGCGGCCGGGGGCTGATGATCGGCATCGAGTTCGGCCGGCCGTCCTCGCTGGGCCTGCGCAGCCGCTGGACGATGCTCCAGGCGGCCCGCAAGGGGCTGTTCGCGCAGATGGTCGTGGTGCCGCTGCTGAACAGGCACCGGATCCTCACCCAGGTCTCGGGGGACCACCTGGAGGTGATCAAGCTGATCCCGCCGCTGATCGTGGACGAGGGGGACGTGGACCGGTTCGTCGGCGCCTTCCGGGAGGTCATGGACGAGGCGCACGGCGGGGGCTCGCTGATGTGGGACTTCGGCCGGACCCTGGTGAAGCAGGCCGTCGGGAACCGCTAGGTGTATTGACCCGCAGCGTTGTTAACGCTGGTCA
>NZ_JZWV01001268.1 GCF_000966975.1 Streptomyces katrae
GGCGGGCTTGACCGGCAAGATCCGAAAGAGACGGCCTAGGGGTGGCCGAGACGTTCCAGCGAGACCGCGGTGCCGACGCGCAGCCCCCAGCGGGCCATGGCCCCGGCCTCCGCCTCCAGGACGTGGCGGGAGCGGGGGCGGGGGAGGCCGAGGCGGTTCGGGGGCATGGTGGTGACGGCGATGACGCGCAGGCGGCGGTCGAGGTGGGCGACGTCGATGGGGAACCGCATGCGGAACGTGTGCACGCTGGCGGCGGGGGAGAGGAGGAGGGCCCCCTCCACCCCGTCCCGCCCCAGCAGGCCCCTGGTGCGGGCGCGGTAGGAGGCGGCGATCTCGAGGGGGACGACGGTGTCCCCGATCCGGAGCACCCCGGCCCCGTCCTGGAATCCCATGCCCCCACCCTAGGCTCCGCCGCCCCGCGCAGAAGGGGCCCCGGGGCCCATCCCCGGTGGGGTGGCGGGGGCCTACCGTCGGCGGATGGGCGTAGTCGTGATCATCCTCGCCGCCGCGTACGGCGCAGCCACCGGCCTGGGCCTGCCCCGCGCCGCGTACCGCCTCGCGGTGGAACCGGGCGAACCCTGGCGCACCCACTGCCCCGACGGCCACCCCCTCCAGGGCTGGTTCGGCCGCACCCCCTGCGGCCGGGCCCCCCACGGCCCGGGCGGGGCCGGGTGGGCGCCCGCCGTCGTCTCCGCGGCCGTCTGCGCGGGGCTCGCCGGCGCCGGGGGGACGCGGCCCGAGGCGGGGGTGTTCGTCGCGGTGGCGCCCGTCCTCGTGCTGCTCGGGATCGTCGACCTCGCCGTCCACCGGCTGCCCGACGTGCTCACCCTCCCCCTCGCCGCCCTCACGGCGGCCCTGCTCGGCGTGGCCGCCCTCCTGCCCCGCGCCGCCGGCACCTGGCGGGGGGCCCTGCTCGGCGGGGCCGCGCTCGGGGCGGCGTACCTGGTGCTGTTCCTGATCAACCCCGCCGGCATGGGCCTCGGCGACGTCAAGCTCGCGCTTCCCCTCGGGGTCGCTCTTGGGTGGTACGGGTGGGGGGTATGGGCCGCCGGGGCCTTCCTCGGGCTGCTCTACGGGGCCGTATACGGTCTCGCCGCGCTCCTGACCAGCCGCGCGACCCGCGGCACCGGCTTCGCGTTCGGGCCGTTCATGGCCGCCGGCGCCCTCACCGGAGTGCTCCTGGGCGGATTCGGAGCGTAATCATTCTGCGCCAATGCACGCAGGACGCTTTACGAAGGGTTATGGTGGAACCCCCCCCTCGGGCCCCCCCCCGCCCCCCCCCCGCCGCTACGGCGTCTCCTC
>NZ_JZWV01001269.1 GCF_000966975.1 Streptomyces katrae
GTCCGTATCCCCCCCACGGACCGGCCCGTTTTTTCTTTTCCCTCCCGCCCGGGCAAAAGCGCAGGTCAGCCGCGCTGGGCCCAGATGTTGGTGCCGGGGGTGGAGACGGCGAAGGAGTCGATCTCCTTCAGCTCCTGCTCCGACAGCGGAGCCCCGGCCAGCGCGGCCACGTTCTCCTCCAGCTGCTTCACGCTCGACGCGCCGATCAGCGCCGAGGTCATCCGCTCGTCCCGCAGCACCCAGTTCAGCGCGAGCTGGGCCAGCGACTGGCCGCGCCGGGCGGCGATGTCGTTGAGGCCGGTCAGGCGCCGCACCACGTCCTCCGAGAGCAGCGCCGGGTTCAGCGACTTGCCCGCGGCGGCCCGGGAGCCCTCCGGGATGCCCCGCAGGTACTTGCCGGTGAGTAGCCCCTGCGCCAGCGGCGCGAAGGCGATGCAGCCCATGCCGGACTCCTCCAGGGTGTCCAGCAGCCCGTCCTCCTCCGTCCAGCGGTTGATCATGGAGTAGGAGGGCTGGTGGATCAGCGGGCGCACGCCCATCTCGCGAAGGATCCGCACGGCCTCGGCGGTCTGCTCCGCCGTGTACGAGGAGACGCCGACGTACAGCGCCTTGCCCTGCTGGACCGCGGACGCGAGCGCGCCCATGGTCTCCTCCAGCGGGGTCTCCGGGTCGAAGCGGTGCGAGTAGAAGATGTCGACGTAGTCGACGCCCATCCGCTCCAGCGAGGCGTCCAGCGACCCGAGCAGGTACTTGCGGCTGCCCCACTCGCCGTACGGGCCGGGGTGCATCAGGTAGCCGGCCTTCGTGGAGAGGACCAGCTCCTCGCGGTGGCGCGCGAAGTCCTGGGCGAAGATCTTGCCGAAGTTCAGCTCGGCGGAGCCCGGCGGCGGGCCGTAGTTGTTGGCCAGGTCGAAGTGGGTCACCCCCAGGTCGAACGCACGGCGCAGGATCGAGCGCTGGGACTCCAGGGACTTGTCGTCGCCGAAGTTGTGCCAGAGGCCCAGGGAGATGGCGGGAAGCTTGAGGCCGCTGCGACCGGTGCGCCGGTAGGGCATGGAATCGTAGCGGGAGTGGTCTGCCCGATAGGGATTGTTATCAGTCACGTTGTCCTTGCTATCACGGACTTGTGACCTACCGAGTTGGGTACCCCATCCCGGCGCGCAGTAATGTGGCGGGGACTCGGGGGAGACCGCAATTCGTACGGGGGCATTGCACGGAGGGGCTGGAAGATCGTGAAGCTGCGCGACCTGGTGTACAAGCTCTATGCACGCCGGGTGGAAGGTCGCCTCGACCATGACGCGTCGCCCAAGCACATCGGCGTCATCCTGGACGGGAACAGGCGCTGGGCCAAGGCGTCCGGAAGTTCGACGGTGCAGGGCCACCAGGCCGGCGCCGACAAGATCTCCGAGCTGCTGGGCTGGTGCACCGAGACGGACGTCGAGGTCGTCACGCTGTGGATGCTCTCCACGGACAACCTGGACCGCCCCGAGGGCGAGCTCCTTCCGCTGCTCAACATCATCGAGAACACCGTCAGGGGCCTCGCTGAGGACGGCCGCTGGCGCATCCACCACGTGGGCAACCTGGACATCCTGCCGTCCCGGACGCAGACCGTGCTGAAGGAGGCCGAGCAGGCCACGCACGACATCGGCGGGATACTGGTCAACGTCGCCGTGGGCTACGGCGGCCGCCAGGAGATCGCCGACGCGGTCCGCTCGCTCCTCCTGGAGCACGCCGAGAAGGGCACCTCCTTCGAGGAGCTCGCCGAGGTCCTGGACATCGACCACATCGCCGAGCACCTCTACACGCGCGGCCAGCCCGACCCGGACCTGGTGATCCGCACCAGCGGCGAGCAGCGGCTGTCCGGGTTCATGCTGTGGCAGAGCGCGCACTCCGAGTACTACTTCTGTGAGGTCTTCTGGCCGGCCTTCCGCAAGGTCGACTTCCTGCGTGCCCTGCGCGACTACGCCGCCCGGCACCGCCGCTACGGGACCTGAGGCCCCGGCGGACCCACGGAGTCCGAAAACCCCCTCGGAGGCCCTCCGGTCCCGTCCGTCCCCCAGGTGAAGCCTTCACCTGGGGTTCACCGAGCGTCCGTCATATGCCATGGCATGGGCGCCCTCGTTCAAGGGCATAAGCCTTGCAGGTCGATGCCCGATCCACGGGTGTCGAGTCTCAGCGGGCGGCACAGGGCCGTCCGCCCGGGAGGCCCTTTGCACCAGGACGAGCGTGCGGTTCGCACGGACGGATTGGAGGGCCGGAACGCGGCCCTGGCACAGGCGCCGTTGACCGGTCCGGTCTTCATGGCCCGACCTCTTCCGAGGGGGTACGTCCTTCCGTGGTGACCAGCACTAAGCGCCGCCTGTCCGACAGGCGGACCTACGTCCTCGACACCAGCGTCCTGCTGGCAGACCCCAATGCGATCTCCCGCTTCGACGAGCACGAGGTCGTGCTCCCGATCGTGGTGATCACCGAGCTGGAGGCGAAGAGGCACCACCCCGAGCTCGGCTACTTCGCCCGTCAGGCCCTGCGCCTCCTCGACGACTTCCGGGTCCGCCACGGCCGCCTCGACGCCCCCATCCCGCTGGGCGATCTGGGCGGGACCCTGCGCGTCGAGCTCAACCACTCCGACACCGCCGCCCTGCCGGCGGGATTCCGGCAGGGGGACAACGACTCGCGCATCCTCGCGGTCGCCCGCAACCTCCAGGCCGAGGGCTACGACGTCACCGTCGTGTCCAAGGACCTCCCGCTGCGCATCAAGGCCTCGTCCGTGGGTCTGCTGGCCGAGGAGTACCGGGCGGAGCTGGCCATCACGGATGCCGGCTGGACCGGCATGAGCGAGCTCGCCCTCTCCGGGGAGCAGGTGGACCTCCTCTACTCCGAGGAGCGGCTCTACGTCCCGGAGGCCGCCGAACTCCCGGTGCACACCGGACTGATCCTGCAGTCCGAGCGCGGCAAGGCCCTGGGCCGGGTCACCGCCGACGGCAACGTCCGCCTGGTGCGGGGCGACCGCGACGCCTTCGGGCTGCACGGCCGCAGCGCCGAACAGCGCATCGCCCTGGACCTGCTGCTCGACCCGGAGATCGGCATCATCTCGATGGGCGGCCGGGCCGGCACCGGAAAGTCGGCGCTGGCGCTGTGCGCGGGCCTGGAGGCGGTCCTGGAGCGCCGCCAGCACCAGAAGGTGATGGTCTTCCGGCCGCTGTACGCGGTGGGCGGCCAGGAGCTCGGCTACCTGCCCGGGGACCAGTCCGAGAAGATGAGCCCCTGGGCGCAGGCGGTGTTCGACACCCTCTCCTCGGTCGCCGGGCGCGAGGTCATCGAGGAGGTGCTGAACCGCGGGATGCTGGAGGTCCTGCCGCTCACGCACATCCGCGGCCGCTCCCTGCACGACGCCTTCGTGATCGTGGACGAGGCCCAGTCCCTGGAGCGGAACGTCCTGCTGACCGTTCTGTCCCGTATCGGCGCCAACTCGCGGGTGGTTCTGACCCATGACGTGGCCCAGCGCGACAATCTGCGGGTCGGCCGGTACGACGGGGTGGTCGCCGTCGTTGAGAAGCTGAAGGGGCATCCGCTCTTCGCCCACGTCACGCTCACCCGCTCCGAGCGCTCCCCGATCGCCGCACTCGTGACGGAGATGCTCGAAACGCTCTGATCGGCCAAATCACCCATAGCGGGACGGTGAGTTGGCGCCGTCCGGCAAAGGCGCAGGAGCCTAGCCGGACGGCGCCCTTCCGCACAGGGATTTGGCGAAAACAGCGGCGTCCTGCCTGATGTGACCTTTAACACGCAACGCGGAATTGCCTTGCGGCGTCGAGGTCCGGCAGAGTCTGTTTTCCGTCAGGCCCCGCATACGGCACCTCTGTATCTCCGGTTGGGGATACGCGCAGCACCACAACTCCACAGCCGTTGACCGTATGCCGCCCGGTTTCACGTGGCAGCCCCCGAGAGGGAGTTGCCCGCGGGCCAGTGTCTCCAGTGACCAGAACACCACGGAGTCCAGTGTCGAAGGGGCACTCTTGCGCTCGCGCGGTCACTGCGGACGCTGCTGGAAGGACACCGTGTGAGCCGGATCTCGGTCCGGGGGTTCGCAGTGGCTTCGGCCACCGCGGTCACCACCGTCGGCGCAGTCGTCGGCGTCGCCACTGGCGACGCCGCCACCTCGAACGACCTCGAGACGACCGCGTCCGGAGCGACTCTCCTCACTGACATCCCGGTCGGCGAGCAGGCCCAGGTCCAGAGCGGGTCCCTGGCCCAGCAGGCCGACGCCCTCGCCCACGCCGCCGACGCCGACGCCAAGCGCTCGGCGGAGGAGGCCGCCCGCATCCAGGCCGCCGAGGACGCCAAGTCCAAGAAGGCGGACGCGCAGAAGGCGGAGCAGGAGAAGAAGGACGCGGACGCCAAGAAGCTCAAGGACGAGCGCGACGCCGCCGAAGGCATCGCCAGCCGCTCGGCCACGCGCGACGCCGGCGACTTCCCCGTCCAGGGCTCCTACACGGTCGCCCAGGTCAAGGACATCGCCCGGCAGCTGGTCCCCTCGGGCCAGTTCCAGTGCTTCTCCAACATCATCAACGAGGAATCCACCTGGAACTACCAGGCCGTGAACTCCTCGTCCGGCGCCTACGGCCTGGTCCAGGCGCTCCCCGGTTCGAAGATGGCCTCGGCCGGCTCGGACTGGCGCACCAACCCGGCCACCC
>NZ_JZWV01001270.1 GCF_000966975.1 Streptomyces katrae
CGGCATGGCGGCGGCCGCCGCCCTGACGGTGGCCTCCACCACCGCCAGCGCCGCTCCGTCACCGCTGGCCGGGTCGACGACCGTCACCCCGGCCGGGCACGCCTTCAAGGCCGCGCTGACCGGGAAGGCCACCCTCAAGGCCGGCTCGGTCACGGTGACCTGCTCGGTCTCCGTCTCCACCGGTTCGGTGCCGGCCGCCCCCGGCAACCAGAACCCGGCCGGGGCGGTGGCCTCGCCGATCTCCCCGCCGACCTACAGCTCCTGCACGTCCAGCATGCCGGGCGTCACCCCGACCGTGACCACGAGCGGCTCCTGGTCGGTGTCCATGCAGAACGGCTCGCCGATCACCGCGACGATGACGGTGCCCACCGGGGGCCTGGTCGTGCACACCACGGGCCTGGCCACCTGTACGGTCACCGCGGCCCCCGGCGGCCCGGCGAGCGTCCCGGGCAGCTGGGCCAACGGCGCGCCCTCCAGCCTGACCTTCACCAACGCGTCCGTCCCGGTGACGGTGACCGGCGGCTTCGGATGCCCGACCAGCGCGACCTCGTCCACCTTCAACGCGGTCTACCTGGTCTCCGACACCACCGACCCCGCCCAGCAGATCACCGTCACGCCCTGACGGCCGTCCGGTCCGCCTCCGCCGCCGTGGTCCGGTCCACGGGGGCGGGGGCGGATATTGCGTTGCCCGTGGCGGCGGGGCGGGTGAAGCTCGGGGGCATGTCACAGATCACCGATCAGCAGGGCGCGGCGGACCAGCCGTCCGCGCCCCGCACCCCGCGCGGGGTGTCCGACCTGTTCTCCGGCGGCCGTCTCGTCGCCATCCCCCGCAAGGCCGCGCGCCGCGAGCAGTTGCTGGCGCACCTGACGGACACCCTGTTCGCCCCGGAGCGGGAGTACTCGGAGCCCGAGGTGAACGACGCCCTGCGGACCGTGCACGAGGACTGCTCGGCGCTGCGGCGCTACCTGATCACCTCGGGACACCTCATCCGGACCCGGGACGGCAGCAGCTACCGGCGGGCGACCACCACCCGGTAGTGGGTCGTCAGCCGCCCGTCCTCCCCCAGCACGTGGAAGGCCACGGCCGGCGGCTCGTCGAGGAACACGTGCTCGTCGGGGCCCGCCGGGGCCTCCCAGGGGAGCCGCAGGGTGGAGGTGACGCCGGGCGCGACCAGCAGCGGCAGGCCCGCGAAGGTGGTCGCCGCGGCCGTGTGGGCGTGCCCGCAGAGGAAGGCGCGCAGGTGGGGGTGGCGTCCGGCCAGGGCCGCGAGCCGCTCCTCGCCGAACTGCCGGATGCCGTCCACGTACGGGGTGTGCAGCTCGACCGGCGGGTGGTGGAAGGCGACCAGGACCGGCACCTCGTGCGGGGTCCCGGTGAGGATCCCGTCGAGCCAGTCCAGGGTGGAGTCCTCCAGGCGGCCGTGGTGCTCGCCGGGGACGGACGAGTCGCACACGGCCAGGACGAAGCCCTCGCCGCGCACCACCTGGTCGACCGGCCCGGCGGACGGGTCCTCCTCCCCCAGCAGGCCGCGCCGGAAGGCGGTGCGCTCGTCGTGGTTGCCCGGGCAGACGACCACCGGGTGCCGCGACACGAGGTGCTTGCGGGCCTGCTCGTACTCGGCCGCGGTCCCGTTGTCGGCGATGTCCCCGCTCACCAGGACGGCGTCCAGGTCGTACGGGAGACCGTCCAGGTACTCCAGCACCGCGCGGGTGCGCTCGGCGGCGCGGGGGCCTCCGTCGAAGTGGACGTCACTGAGCTGGGCTATCACGATCACGGACGGTGTCTCCTCCATCGCGGGTACGGGACCGCCCCGCGGGAGACGTGGTGACGGTCTGTCACCCGCCGCGCGGGGAATGCCCGTTCAACCTATCCGACCAGGCGGGAGGGGGTGGGGGTGCCCTTGCCGCAGCCGCGGACCCCTGGGGGCCAGGGTCCCGCGGGCGGGCTGCCCCCGCGCCCGGCCCGGCCCCCCTGCCCCCGGTTGCGGGACGGCCGCGGATGGGGTTCGTTCGAAGGGGCATCGTTCGAAGGGTTCCGATCCCGGGACGGGGTGAGCCGTCATGTCCTTCACCGGCCGGGTGTTCAGCGACCGCGCGGACGCGGGGCGCGTGCTGGCGGACGCGCTGCGTCACCTGGCGGGCGCGGACCCCGTGGTCCTCGGGCTGCCGCGGGGCGGGGTGCCCGTCGCGTACGAGGTGGCGCGGGCCCTCGGTGCCCCGCTCGACGTGATCGTGGTCCGCAAGCTCGGCGTCCCGGGCCACCAGGAGCTGGGGTTCGGCGCCATCGGCGAGGGCGGGGTGCGGATCCTGAACGAGGACATCGTCCGGCGCAGCCGTACCTCCCGGGCCGACCTCGACTCGGTCGAGCGGGCGGAGGAGGCAGAGCTCGTACGGCGGGCCGCGCGCTACCGGGAGGGCCGGGCGCGGGTGCCGCTCGCCGGGCGGACGGTGATCGTCGTGGACGACGGGATCGCGACCGGTGCCACGGCCGCGGCCGCCTGCGCGATCGCCCGCGCCTCGGGGGCGGCACGGGTGGTACTGGCCGCCCCCGTGGCACCGCCCGAGGCGGTCACCGCGCTGCGCGGGGCGGCGGACGAGGTGGTCTGCCCCTCCGTACAGCCCGCGTTCCGCGCCGTCGGCGAGTGGTACCGCGACTTCTCCCAGACCTCGGACGAGGAGGTCGTCGCCGTACTCGCACGATCGGCGGCCGGCCCCGGCACCGCACCCTGACGGGACCGCGGGCACCGGGCCCCCTGGTCCGGGTGCGGGTGGGCGGCAGCGCGGCGGAGGGTGGGCGCGGGGGTGGACGGAATTCGGGTGAGGGCGGGGTGACTTCATGATCAGATGGGTGGTCAGCGGGCCGGAGGACGGCCCGAGCCGGCCGCCGAAGGAGTTCCCATGTACCGGTCCGTGATTCCCTCCACGCCCTTCGGGGAGCGTGCGGTATGAGCCGGGGCGTACTGGTCACGGGCGCCTCCCGGGGCATCGGGCGGGCCGTCGCCGCCGCGTTCGCACGGCAGGGCGACCGGGTCGCCGTCCACGCCTCCGCCCCGCACGCCGACGCCCGCGAGACCCTGGCCGCTCTGGACGGCGAGGGCCACGTGCTCGTCACCGGCGACCTCGGCGACCCGGCGCGCGTCGAGGACCTGGTGGCCGAAGCCGCCGACGCCCTCGGCGGGGTGGACGTCCTGGTGAACAACGCCGCCGCGATGGTGGCACACCCCCTGCCCACCACCTCGTACGCGGACTGGCAGGCGGCCTGGCGCCGTACGGCCGCCGTGAACCTGTTCGGCGCGGCCGACGTCAGCTACTGCGTGGCCCGCCGGATGATCGACGGGGGCCGGCCGGGCCACATCGTCAACGTGGGCTCGCGCGGCGCGTTCCGCGGCGAGCCCGACCATCCCGCGTACGGGGCCACCAAGGCGGCCCTGCACGCCTTCGGCCAGTCCCTGGCCGTCTCCCTGGCACCCCACGGCATCACGGTGGCCTCCGTGGCTCCGGGCTTCGTGGCCACCGAACGGGTCTCCGGCCGGCTCCAGGGCGAGGAGGGCGAGCGGATCCGCGCGCAGAGCCCGTTCGGCCGGGTCGCCGAGCCCGAGGAGATCGCCGCCGCCGTGCTGTACCTGGCCTCGCCCGAGGCCCGGTGGAGCTCGGGCGCGGTCCTGGACGTCAACGGGGCCTCCTACCTGCGCACCTGAGGCCCCGGCGGGGTCTCAGCCCCGGTAGGCCTCCAGCAGCCGCAGCCAGACCTCGCTGATGGTCGGGAAGGCCGGCACCGCGTGCCAGAGCCGGCCGATCGGGACCTCCCCGACGACGGCGACCGTCGCCGCGTGCAGCAGCTCGGCGGCGCCGGGGCCCACGAAGGTGGCGCCGAGGAGCACCTCCCGGTCGAGGTCGACGACCATCCGGGCCCGGCCCCGGTAGCCGTCGGCGTACAGGCCGGCGCCGGAGACCTTGCCGAGGTCGAAGTCGACGGCGCGCACCCGGCGCCCGGAGTGCTCGGCCTCCGCCAGGGTCAGGCCGACCGCCGCCGCCTCGGGTTCGGTGAAGACGGCCTGCGGTACGGCCTCCGTGTCGGCGGTGGCCGCGTACGGGCCCCAGCGGGCGGTGTCCGGCGCCGGGGCTCCGCTCCCCCGGGCCGCGCGGGCGGCGATGGCGGCTCCGGCGATCCGGGCCTGGTACTTGCCCTGGTGGGTGAGGAGCGCCCGGTGGTTGACGTCCCCGACGGCGTACAGCCAGTCGTGGCCGTTGACCCGGCAGCCGTCGTCGACGCCGATCCAGTCGCCGGGGGTCAGTCCGACGGTGTCGAGCCCGATGTCCTCGGTACGCGGGGCGCGCCCCGTGGCCATCAGCAGTTCGTCGCCCTCGAGCAGCTCGCCGCCCTCCAGGACCACGGTGACGGGGCCAGTGGGCCCGTCCCGTACGACCGCCTCGACGGCCACCCCGGTACGGACGACCGCGCCGGCCGCGGTCAGGGCTTCGGCGACCAGCTCCCCGGCGAAGGCCTCCATCCTCGGCAGCAGCCCGGAGCCCCGCACCAGGACGGTGACCTGCGATCCGAGGGCCTGCCAGGCGGTGGCCATCTCGCAGGCGACGACNCAGGCGACGACGGAGCCGCCGACGATCAGCAGCCGGCCGGGGACGTGCCGGGCGGACGTGGCCTCGCGGCTGGTCCACGCGCCGGCCCCGTGCAGCCCGGGGAGGTCCGGGAGGACGGGCCGCGTACCGGTGGCGACGACGACGGCGTGCCGGGCGGAGAGCACGTGGTGCACCCCCTCGGGGCTGGTCACGGCGACCTTGCGGATGCCGTAGAGCCGGCCGTGGCCCCGGTACAGGTGGGCGCCGATGGAGTCGAGCCAGTCGACCTGGCCGCCGTCCTTCCAGTCGCCCGTCCAGTAGTCGCGGTGGGCGAACACCGCTTCGGCGTCGAGCGGCCCGGAGACGGCCCCGGCCAGGCCGGGCACCCGGCGGGCGTCGGCGCGGGCCAGCGCCGGGCGCAGCAGGGCCTTGCTGGGGACACAGGCCCAGTACGAGCACTCCCCGCCGACGAGTTCGCTCTCCACCAGGGCCGTGCTCAGCCCGGCGGCGCGGGTCCGGTCGACGATGTTCTCGCCTGCCGGGCCCCCGCCGAGCACCACGACGTCGTACTCCACCGGTTCGGTCATGCCGTCCAGTGTCCCCGTGGGACGGGGGCCGCGTCCGGCAAGCTCAGCCCTCCGGCGTGCCGGGGGTCCCGTCCTGCCCCTCGCCGGACGCCGTCTTCTGCTGCGCGGCGATCTTCTGGCGGACCTCGTCCATGTCGAGGGCCCTGGCCTGGCCGATCAGGTCGGTGAGCGCGGCCTCCGGGAGGGCGCCGGGCTGCGCGAAGATGGCCACCTGGTCCCGGACGATCATCAGGGTCGGGATCGAGGTGATCTGGAAGGCCGCCGCCAGCTCCTGCTGGGCCTCGGTGTCCACCTTGGCGAACACCAGGTCGGGATTGGCCTCCGAGGCCTTCTCGTAGACGGGGGCGAAGGCGAGGCAGGGGCGGCACCAGCCCGCCCAGAAGTCGATCAGCACGAACGGGTTCTCGCTGACCGTCCGGTCGAAGTTCTCCTTGGTGAGCTCGACGGTAGCCACGGTTTCCTGACCTCCTGGTCGCTGCGTCTCCGCTTCGCCGCACCGCCGTACGTCCTGCGCTGCGTTCTCTGCGGTCTGCGTTCTGCTTGGGTCTGCGTTCTGCTTGCCCTGCTGGAACGAACGGCCGCCCCGTGGCATTCCGCTTCGGCCCCGGAGGTCCTAGAAGGGGTGGCCGGGCGGGGTCCGGCGGACGGTGGTCCAGCGGAGTTCGGTGAAGGCGTCCAGATTGGCCTCGCCGCCGAACCGGGCACCCGTGCCGGAGGCGCCGACCCCGCCGAAGGGGGCCACCGCCTCGTCGTTCACGGTCTGGTCGTTGACGTGCGCGATACCGGTCGGGATGCGTCCGGCCAGCTCCAGGCCGTGTGCCGCGTCGCGGGTGACGATGCCCAGCGAGAGCCCGTACGGGCCGGCGGCGGCCAGCTCCACGGCCTCGTCCTCGGTGGTGAAGGAGCGTACGGGTGCCACCGGGCCGAAGACCTCCTCGGTGTAGGCGGGGGTGTCGTCGGAGACGCCCGCGAGCACCGTCGGCCGGTAGAACAGGCCCTCGTGCGTCCCCCCGGCGACGAGCTTCGCCCCCCGCTCCACGCTCCCCTCCACCAGGCCGTGGACCCGCTCCAGCTGGGTGCCGTCGAGCAGCGGGCCCAGGTGGACGCGCTCGCGGTGGGGGTCGCCGACGACGAGCGCCTCGGCGCGGGCGGCGAGGCGCTCCACGTACTCGTCGTAGAGGGAGGCGTGGACGAGGTGGCGTCCGGCGGTCATGCAGATCTGGCCCTGGTGGAAGAAGGAACCCCAGGAGGCCTGCGCGACGGCGGCCTCGACATCGGCGTCGGCGAGGACGACGAGTGCCGAGTTCCCGCCCAACTCCAGGTGGGCGCGCTTGAGGTGACGGCCCGCCAGCTCGCCGACGGACCGGCCGGCGGCGGTGGACCCGGTGAAGGAGACGACGCGCACGCGCGGGTCGGCCACCACGGCGGCGCCCGTCCCGGCCCCGCCGGGCAGGACGTGCAGCAGCCCGGCCGGGAGCCCGGCGGCCGCGAACACGGCGGCCAGGGCGAGGCCGCCGCAGACGGCCGTCCGGCGGTCCGGCTTGAGGAGGACGGCGTTGCCGAGGGCGAGGGCGGGTGCGACCGAGCGGATGGAGAGGATCAGCGGGGCGTTGAACGGCGCCACCACCCCGACCACCCCCGCCGGGACCCGGCGGGTGTAGGAGAGCCGGGGCGCCTCGCTGGGCAGCACCTGTCCGGCCGGCCGCGAGGCCAGGGCGGCGGCCTCGTAGCACTCCTGGGCGGCGACGTGCAGTTCGAAGTCCGCCTTTCCGGGTATCGAGCCCGACTCCCGGACCAGCCACTCCCGCAGCTCGTCGGCGTGCGCCGCGAACAGGTCCCCGGCCCGGCGCAGCACGGCCGCCCGCTCGATGTGGGTGGCCCGCGCCCAGTCGCACTGCGCGGCCGCCGCCCGTACGGCCGCCTCCGCCACGTCGGCGGGGGCGGCCAGGTCGAGGGTGGCGAGGGTACGGCCGGTCGCGGGTTCGACGACCGGGGCCGTGCCACCGGTGAGGGTGGGTCCGTCCTGCCAGAGTGTCGGATCGAGCAGCGGCATGGCGCGGGGCCTCCGGAGGGGTGGGCGGGGCGGGGGGCTGCGGTGGCAGGCGCCATCGTGCCAGACCGGGGA
Organism: Streptomyces katrae; assembly: GCF_000966975.1. Classification (GTDB taxonomy): domain Bacteria; phylum Actinomycetota; class Actinomycetes; order Streptomycetales; family Streptomycetaceae; genus Streptomyces; species Streptomyces katrae. The sequence continues at coordinate 7,291 of NZ_JZWV01001270.1, forward strand.
CTCCGGATTCTGTTCAGTTATTGGGCAGTTGGCGCCCTCCCTGTCCGGAAACGATCGCTCCGGCCGGGTGAGGTCCGGCCGGAGCTTCGTGCGGGCGGGGCGTGGCTCAGCGTTCCAGTACGAGCGCGATGCCCTGGCCGACGCCGATGCACAGTGCGGCCATGCCCGTGCCCGAGCCCGCCGCGGCGAGCTGGTGGGCGACCGAGCCCGCGAGCCGTGCGCCCGAGGCGCCGAGGGGGTGTCCGATCGCGATGGCGCCGCCGCGCGGGTTGACCACGGCGGGGTCCAGCTCCGGCCAGGCCGCCAGGCAGCCCAGCGCCTGCGCCGCGAAGGCCTCATTGAGTTCGAAGGCGGCCAGGCCGGAGAGGTCGCGGCCGGCCTTGGCGAGGGCGCGCTGGACGGCGTCCACGGGGCCGAGGCCGAAGAACTGGGGCTCGATGCCGGTGACGGCGGAGGCGCTGATCCGGGCGAGCGGCTCACGGCCGGTGGCGGCGAGGCCCGCCTCGTCGGTGAGGAGGAGGGCTGCGGCGCCGTCGTTCAGGGGCGAGGCGTTGCCGGCCGTCACGGTGCCGGTGCCGTCCGTCCGGAAGGCCGGCTTGAGGCGGGCGAGGGCCTCGAGGGTCGAGGACTCCCGGATGCACTCGTCGCGCTGCAGGTCCACGCCGGGGTACGGGACGACCTCGCCGTCGTACAGCCCGGCGTTCCAGGCCGCGGCGGCCTTGCGGTGGCTGTCGAGGGCGAAGGCGTCCTGGGCCTCGCGGGTGATGCCGTGCTTCTCCGCGATGAGCTCGGCGCCTTCGCCGAGCGAGCCGGTCCACTCCGCCGGCATGCGGGGGTTGGTCATCCGCCAGCCGAGGGTGGTGGACCACATCTGCTGGTGCCCGGCCGGGTGCGCGCGCTCGGGCTTCTGCACCACCCAGGGGGCGCGGGTCATCGACTCGACGCCGCCCGCGATGGCGACGGAGGCGTCGCCGAGGGCGATGGCGCGGGCCGCCTGGATCACGGCTTCGAGACCGGAACCGCAGAGGCGGTTGACGGTGGCGCCGGGGACGGTGACGGGCAGCCCGGCGAGGAGCACGGCCATGCGGGCCACGTCTCGGTTGTCCTCGCCCGCGCCGTTGGCGTCACCGAAGACCACGTCGTCGATGCGGGCGGGGTCAAGGTCGGGGGTCCGGTCGACGAGGGCGCGGACGACGTGCGCGGCGAGGTCGTCGGGGCGGACTCCGGCGAGGGCGCCGCCGAACTTGCCGATGGGGGTGCGGACGGCGTCGACGACGTAGACGTCGCGGACGGTGCGGATGCTCATGGGGGCTCTCCTGGGCGACTCCGTACGATCGGCGGCGCCGCCGGCGCCGATGTGGGCACCGGACCACACCACCGGGCACGCCCGGTGGGGCGCGCCCGCAGTCTCCGCCGCGGTGTCACTGCGTGTCAACGGTATCCCGCCCCTTGCCCTGGCCGGGCGGTTAGGGGGGCGGGGGCTGCGGAGGGCTGGGCGGTGCTGTGGTGGGCGGGGCCGGGGGTGGCC
>NZ_JZWV01000155.1 GCF_000966975.1 Streptomyces katrae
TCCCGGGAGCGTGTGCCCGGGGAGCCTGCGCCCCGGCGCTCGGCGGCTCGGCGGCCTGCGGGGCCTGCGCGGCTCGCGGGGCCTGTGGGGCCTGTGGGGCCTCGATGGCGCCCTGGAGGAGCGCGAGCGGCAGCAGCACCACCGCGGTGGTGCCCCCGTACGGCGATGGCCGCAGGTGCACCCGGATGCCGTGGCGGGCCGCGAGCCGGCTGACCACGAAGAGCCCGAGGCGGTCGCTGTCGAAGAGGTCGAGGTCCTCGGACTGCTCGATCCGCCGGTTCGCCCCGGCGAGGGCCTCGCGGCCCATGCCGAGTCCGACGGGTTCGCCGCTGACCCGGACCTTGGTGTGCGGCGGGGAGAACTGGGCGGCGTTCTCGATCAGTTCGGCGAGGAGGTGGGTGAGGTCGGCGACCGATCCGCCGGCGACGGAGGTCTCGGCGAGCCCGCGCACCTCGACGCGCGGGTAGTCCTCGATCTCGGAAACGGCCGCCCGCACCACGCTCGTCAGCGGCACGGGCGTCCGCCAGGCCCGGCCGGGGGCGGCGCCCGAGAGGATGATCAGGCTCTCGGCGTGGCGGCGCATCCGGGTGGTGAGGTGGTCGAGCCGGAAGAGGTCGCCGAGCTCGCCCGGGTCGTCGGCCCGGCGCTCCATCGAGTCGAGGAGGCTGAGCTGTCTGTGGACCAGCACCTGGCTGCGCCGGGCGAGGTTGACGAAGACGCCGCTGATCCCGCCGGCGAGTTCGGCCCGTTCGACGGCGGCGCTGAGGGCGGCCCGGTGGACGGTGGAGAGGGCCTCGCCGACCTGGGTGATCTCGTCCTCGGCGGGCGGGCCGGGCGGGGCCTCGGCCTCGATGTCGATCTCGTCGGACCGGCCCGCCCGGATCCGGTCCATGGCCTGCGGGAGCTTGCGGTGGGCGATCTCCAGGGCGGAGTTGCGCAGGGAGACCAGCTCGACGACCAGGAAGCGGCCGATCCGGACGGAGATGACGAGCGTGACGGCGACGGCGGCCAGACCCAGCAGGACGGCGGCGCCGGCGGGGCTGAGGGCGGCCTCGGCGAGCGGGTCGCCGCCGGGGGTGGTCTCGGCGTGCGCGGCCTGGCGGATCTCGCGCAGGGAGCTCGCGACGCTCGCGTACGCGCCGTCCCATCCCGGCGGCGTACCGCGGGGCTCCTTCGCGGTGGAGGCACCGGCGCCCGTGGCCGGCGGTGTCAGGGCCTTGTCCTCGGCGGTGGTGAGCTCGCTGTAGGCGGCGCTCTTCGCCACCGTGTCCCACACCGCCCGCTGGCCCGGCGGCAGGTCCCCCGCGCCGGCCGCGGTCAGCGCGCGGCGGGATTCCACGGAGGCGGTCAGGCGGCGCTGTGCGTCGGCGTTGCGGGGTCCGGGCAGGGCGAGCAGCGCGTCCTCCCGGGAGAGGAGTTCGGCGGAGCGGGCGAACTCCAGCAGGACCCGGGCGTCCGGGCCGAGTTCGGGGTGCGAGCCGCCGGACAGGGAGCCCTCGACGGCGAGGGCGGATTCGGCCACGCGGGTGTACGTCTCATAGGCGCCGTCGGGGGTGGCACGGCGGTCGGCGATGTCCTTCCGGGCGGAGCCGAGCGCCTCCGCGTCGGCGACGAAGGCGGCGAGGCGGACCACGGTGTCGGTGCGGTAGCCGCCGGAGTCGGCGACGGTGTGGCGGTCGCCGAGGCGCAGCCGGCGCACGGCCCCGTCGGTCCGCCGGGCCTGCTGTTCGAGGGCGGACGCCTGGTCGGAGGCGGGGTCGGCCAGGAAGCGGACGGCGGCCCGGCGTTCGGCCTGGAGCTCGGTGAGGGCGGCGGCGACGGGGGTGCGTATCTCGGCGTCGGCCTGCCGGACGCGGCCCTGGCGGACGATCTCCTGGGCGGCGCTGACGGTGGCGAAGCCCCAGAGCGCCAGCAGCGAGACCACGGGGACCATCAGCAGCGAGACGATCTTGGCCCGGACGGTGGCGGGCCGTGGCCGCAACCCCGTCCGCGCCGGGCCCGCGCCGGGGGACGCCGGCCCGGACGCTTCCTCTGCGGGGGCTCCGGCGTGGGCGCGGCGGCCGCGTGGCGGGGGTGGGGACGGCTGCGGCGCCGGTGGTTCGGGTCTGCTGCGGGGTCTGCGCATGGGCTCCTCGTTCCGGGGCGGTACGGCTGGACGGGGCGCGGCTCAGCGGGTGGGCTCGGCACGCCGCACCGAGGGCCGGGGGCCGGCCGTAGCGGAAGCCGGGGCCGGCCCCGAGCCCGCCGCGGACACCGGACCCGAACCCTCCACGGACACCGGACCCGAGGCCGTGGCGGACACGGACAAGGGCACGGACGCCGACGCGGACGCCGAGGCCGACGCCGACGCCGACGCGAATGCCGCCCGCTCGTCCGCGGTCGGGGAGAGCGCGACGAAGGCGGCGGTGATGAACAGGTACGAGCCCAGCCCCACGGCGAGCGGGAAGATGAACTGCAGCGCGGTGGCGCCGGGCAGCGCCTGGGCCGAGGGGGTCACCCGGACGCCGACGGCCATCATCCCCGTGTAGTGCATGCTGCTGACGGCCCCGCCCATGAGGAGGGAGGCGCCGGCCACGGCCAGCGGCGACCTGATGTGGAGGGCCGCCCAGAGCGCGGCGGTCGCGGCGACGACGGCGAGGGCGACGGAGATCCCGACGATGAGCGGGTCGTAGCTGATCCTGCCGTGCAGGCGCAGGGCCGCCATGCCCAGGTAGTGCATGCTCGCGACGCCGAGGCCGGTGGTGAGTCCGCCGAGGACGAGGGAGCGGCCGCGGTCCCTGCCGTATCCGACGGCGAAGAGGCCGGCGCCGACGACGAGCAGGGCGACGAGGAGGCTCAGCAGGGTCAGCGGCACGTTGTAGTGGATCTCGGTGCCGGTGATGTGGAAGCCCAGCATGGCGATGAAGTGCATCGTCCAGATGCAGGTGGCGAAGGCGGAGGCGGCGGTGAGCAGCCAGTTGCGGCGGGAGGGGCCCGTCGCGGCGAGCGCGCGGACGGTGCAGCGCAGGCCGAGGGCGGCGCCGATCGTTGCCATCACGTATGACAGCACGGGTGTCAGCCAGCCATAGGCGGCGTGGTCCAGGTGTCCCATGGCCACGGGACGCTAGTCCGGGTGAGGGGACGAACAAGGGGCGCATTTCGAAAGCCGCTGGAACTGCTGGAATATGACAGAGATACGTTCATCTGCGATCACACCACGTGCCAGCTTGCACACGGTCCGCAGGAAGCGCACAGCAACGGGCATGCAGGCCGCACAGGGGCCCCGGGGCGGCGGAGCCGGCCCCCGGTGCGGAATCATGGGCGCATGAGCACTGTGAACCGCATGAGCGAGGACCACACGCGTGTGCAGGAGTTCTTCGGGGCGCGGGCGGACGCCTGGGACGAGAAGTTCCCGGAGGACGGGCCCGCCTTCACGGCGGCCGTCGCCGAGTGCGGCATCGGCCCGGGTGAACGGGTCCTCGACGCGGGCTGCGGGACCGGGCGGGCGCTGACCCCGCTGCGCGAGGCCGTCGGCCCCTCGGGAACGGTGCTCGGCGTGGACCTCACCGAGCGGATGCTGGCCGCCGCCCGGCGGGCGGGGCGTGGGGCGGACGGGACACTGC
>NZ_JZWV01000164.1 GCF_000966975.1 Streptomyces katrae
CCAGGGCGCGGGCGATGGCCACGCGCTGGCGCTGGCCGCCGGACAGCTGCCGGGGCAGGGCGTCGGCGTCCCGGGTGCCCAGGCCCACCTGGTCGAGCAGCTCGCGGACCCGCTTGGTGTGGTCGCGACCGGGGAAGTGCAGGGCCAGGGGTTCGCGCAGGGCCGCCTCGACGCTGGTACGGGGGTCCAGGGAGAGGTAGGGGTCCTGGAAGACCATCTGCACCTCCCGGGCCCGGGCCAGCCGTCCGGCCCGGCCGCGTCCGCCGCCCGGCGCGGTACGGGAGCGGCCCGCGACCAGGACCTCACCGGCGTCGGCGCGCTCCAGGCCGACGACGATCCGGGCCGTGGTGGTCTTGCCGGAGCCGGACTCCCCCACGATCCCCAGCGAGCCGCCCGCAGGGAGGACGAAGGACACGTCGTCCACGGCGCGCACGGCTCCGTAGGAGCGGCTCAGCCCCTTGACCTCCAGTACGTTCCCCGTGTCCCGCACGGCATCCACCTCATCGGGCATCGACGGCGCTCCCTTCGAGCCGGTCACTGTGGTGGCAGGCGGCCCGGTGCTCCGGCCGGCCCGGGGCGGCGGCCGGCCGCGGGGCCTCCCGGTCGCAGACCTCCGTGGCGAGCGGGCAGCGGGCGGCGAAGGCGCAGCCGGGCAGTTCCACCCGCAGGTCCGGCGGCATGCCGGCGATGGCGGCGAGCCGGCCCCGGGGGCCGTCCATGCGCGGGGTGGAGGCGAGGAGGGCGGCCGTGTAGGGGTGGCGGGGGCGGGCGAAGAGTTCCTCGGCTGGGCCGGTCTCGGCGATCCGTCCGGCGTACATGACGTAGACCCGGTCGCTGATGGCGGCGGCGAGGTCGAGGTCGTGGGTGACGAACAGCAGGCCGGTGCCGAAGCGTTCGCGCAGGGCGGCCAGGAGGGCGATGACCTCGGCCTGGCTGGTGACGTCGAGGGCCGTGGTGGGCTCGTCGGCCAGCAGCAGCACCGGGTCCCCCATGAGCGCGGCCGCGATGACGACCCGCTGGAGCATGCCGCCGGAGACCTGGCCGGGGTACTTGCGCAGGACGGACGCGTCCAGGCCGACGGCCCGCAGGAGTTCACCGGCCCGCGCGGTGGCCTCGTTGCGGCCCATGGTGCCGGTGAGGGTGACGCCCTCGGTGAGGAAGTCGCCGATCCGGCGCAGCGGGTTGACGGCGGCGCGCGGGTCCTGGAAGACCATGGCGGCGGCGGTGGAACGTACGGCGCGCAGGGCGGCGGGGTCCAGGGTGAGGACGTCCCGGCCCGCGACCCGGACCACGCCCTCGACGACCGCGCCGGGCGGGAGCAGCCGCAGGGCGCTGCGGGAGGTGAGGGATTTGCCGGAGCCGGACTCGCCGACGAGGGCGACGGTCTCGCCCGCGCCGACGGTGAGGTCGACCCCGTCGAGGACGGGCCGGGCGGTGCCGGGCAGGGTGATCCGCAGCCCCCGGACGTCGAGGGCGGGGCCGGCCGTGGCGGCGGGGGCGTTCGGTGTCGGGGGGTTCGGTGTCGGGGTGTTCGGTGTTCTCATCGGTCTCTCCTGGCGACGCGGTCCGCCCAGCGCTCGCCCACCACGTTGAAGGCGACCACGGTCAGCACGACGACGGCGCAGGGCAGGATCGCGGACAGCGGGTAGCCGTGCTGGATGGCGGTCTGGCCGTCGAAGACCATGCGGCCCCAGTCGGGGGTGAGGGCGGGGACGCCGAGTCCGAGGAAGGACAGCCCGGCGAGGTCCATGAGGGCGTAGCCGAAGTTGATGGCGGACTGGGCGAGGACGACGGGGGCGATGTTGGGCAGGACGTGGCGCCGGCAGATCTGGAGGGCGGAGTGTCCCTGGACGCGGTGGGCGCTGACGTACGGCCGGGCCCGTTCGGCCAGGACCAGGGAGCGGGTGAGGCGGCTGACGTAGGGGGTGTAGGCCACGGCGAGGGCGAGGACCGGGGCGAGCAGCCCCTCGCCGTGGACCGAGACGACCAGGATGGCGAGCAGCATGCCGGGGAAGGCGAAGACCAGTTCGGTGCTGCGGGAGAGTACGGAGTCCAGCCGGCCGCCACGCCAGGCCGCCGCCGTGCCGATGGCGATGCCGGCGACGGTGGAGAACGCGACGACGCCGAGCGGTCCGAGCAGGGAGGTCCGGGCGCCGAGCAGCAGCCGGGAGAGGGTGTCGCGGCCGGCGGCGTCCACGCCGAGCGGGTGTGCGGCGGAGGGTGCGGCGAGGGCGTCTGCGAGGTCGACGGTGTTGGGGTCGTGGGGTATGAGCCAGGGCGCGAGCAGGGCGGCGAGGGTGACCAGGGCGACGAACGCCAGACAGGCCAGGTGGAGCGGGGAGCCTGCCGCGCGGATCCGGGCGAGGCCGGGTCTGCGGATCGGTACGGCGGTCACGCGGCGGCCCTCCTGGATCCGAGGGTGACCCGGGGGTCGACGAGGGGCAGGGCCAGGTCCACGAGCAGGTTCACGGTCATGAAGAGGGCGACGATGATCAGCGAGATGGCCTGGACGGTCGGGAAGTCCTTTGTGGTGGTGGACAGTTCGAGGAGCTGTCCGATGCCGCCGACGCTGAAGGCGGTCTCCACGAGGATGGTGCACACCAGCAGGGTGGAGACGATCAGGCCGCCGGTGGTCAGGACGGTGCCCAGCGAGTTGCGGAAGACATGGCGCCGGACGACCTGGCGTTCGGGGACGCCTCGGCTGCGGGCGACGGTGACGTGCTCGCTGTCGAGGGCTTCGAGCATGGCGGAGCGGGTGACCCGGGCGAGCATGCCGATCAGGTACAGCGCGAGGGCGACCGAGGGCAGGACGAGGTGCCGCACCAGGTCCCCGAACCCGCCTTCGCCCGTGCCGCTGCTGGGGAACCAGCCGAGGTCGACGGCGAACACGCCCTGGAGGAGGACCGCGGCGACGAAGGACGGGGTGCCGACGGCGAAGGTGGTGGTGACGAGGATCGCGGAGTCGGTGGCCCCGCCGCGGACGGCGGCGATCCGGCCGAGGAGCAGGCCGACGGCGACGACCACGACGAGGGACATCGCGATCAGGACCAGGGTGGTGGGCAGCCGGTCGGCGAGCAGCCGGGACACGTCGGTGCGGTAGGTGATGGACCGGCCGAAGTCCCCGTGCAGCACGTCGCCCAGCCAGCGCAGGTAGCGGACGAGGAAGGGGTCGTCCAGGTGGTACTGGGCGTTGATCGCCGCGAGGGCCTCCGGGGAGGCGGAGCGGCCGGCGAGCAGGAAGCTCGCCGGGTTCCCGGGCGCCAGGTACAGGGCCCCGAAGACGACGAACGAGGCGACGAGCAGGGTGGCGGCCATCTCCGCCACCCGTCGTAGGGCGAACCTGAGGAAGCTCACTGCGCGGCCCCCACGTCGGCCGCCCACGGGTAGTACATGTACGAGATGGTGGTGGGGGCGCCGGTGATCCGCTTGTTCATGAACAGGGCGGTGGGCCATTCGGCGACGGGGATCCACAGCAGTTGTTCGGACGCCTGGTGCTGGAGCCTGGCCGTGATGTCCATGCGCTCCTCCGCCGGGTAGACGGCGGTGGCCTGGTCGACGAGGCGGTCGTACTCGGGGTCGCTGTAGCCGCCGAAGTTGAGGTAGGCGCCGGTCTTGAAGTTGACCAGCAGGTCGAGCGGGTCGGTGATCGAGTCGTAGTAGGTGAGCGGGAACATGTCGATGCCCTCGCGCGCCTGGGGGTCGGTGAACAGGGCGGTGAAGGCGTTCGGGGCGATCGTCCTCAGCCGGATGTCCAGGCCGATCTGCGTGCCGGCCGCCTGGACGGCGGTGGCGAGGAGGGAGACGTCCTGGCCGATGGAACTGGTGGCGACGGTGAGGGTCTTGCCGGTGGCGCCCGCCTCCTTGACCAGGGCCTTGGCCTTCTCGATGTCCTGGCCGGTGGGCGGCAGGCCGTCGAAGGCGGTCTTCAGGGTGTGCTCGGGGGCGGCGGCCCAGGCGGCGTGGGTGGTGAGGGAGTTGGTGGCGGTGCCCGCGCCGCCGAGTCCGGCCTTGACGAAGCCGGTGCGGTCCAGTGCCAGGGACAGGGCCCGGCGGACGCGGACGTCCCCGAGGGGGCCCTTGATGTTGGTGATGTTGACGTTGACCGTGCTGAGGCCCTCGCCGAAGTACAGCTTGCCGGCCCCGCTGTCGCGCAGCCGGGCGTAGCTCTCGGTGGGGATCAGGTAGCCGCCGTCGGCCTCCCCGCTGAGCAGGGCGTTGGTGCGGGCGGAGGGGTCGGTCAGGATGCGGAAGACCGCCTTCTTCGACTTGGCCCTGGTACCGCGGTAGCCGTCGAAGCGGTCCAGCTCGATCGACTGCCCCTTGTTCCAGGTTCCGAGCTTGAACGGGCCGGTGCAGCCGAGGTCTCCGGTGGTGCCGTAGTCCTTGCCGGCGGCCTCGATGGTGGCCTTGGAGGCCACGACCCCGGCGGCGGTGGCCATGTACTGGGGGAACTGCGAGTCGGGTTTCTTGAGTTTGACGGTGACCTGGAGCGGGCCGGTCTTGGTGATCGAGGCGACGTTCTGGAAGTTCTGGGCCCAGGCGGCGGCGTTCTGGGGGTCCATCTGCCGGGCGAGGCTGAAGACGGCGTCGTCGGCGGTCATCTCCCGGCCGTCGTGGAAGCGGACGCCGGGGCGCAGGTCGTAGACCCAGGTGGTGGGGTCGGGGTTGGTCGCCTGCCGGGCGAGGCCGGGCTCGGTGGTGAGGGAGGGGGTCCAGCGCATCAGGCTCTCGCACACGTTGGAGAGCACGGTGTTCTGCGGGTAGTCGAAGGCCGCCGTGTAGTCGAGGGTGGGCGGTTCGGCGTAGACGGCCCAGGTGAAGGAGTCGATCTCGCCGCGGGCCTCTGGGGTGGAGGGGGACAGCTTGACGTCGGTGACTCCGCCGGCCGCCTTGTCCTTCGGCGGGCCGGAGCAGGCGGAGAGGAGGGCGAAGGAGGTCAGGACGGCGGTGACGGCGGCCGTCGTGCGCAGGTGCGGGCGGGGGCGGTGGCGTCTGCTCGTGCGGGGTGGGGAGGTGGTCATCGTCGCGCTCTCTGTCCGTGCGGGTTGGGGGGAGGAGCGGGCGGACCGCCGGGGCGTGCGGTCCGCCTGGTGCGGCGGGGCCGGGCCGTGTCCTTCGGATCAGCCGGCGGCGGGCAGAGCGGGGATCTGCTGGGTGATGCAGTGGACACCGCCGCCGCCGAAGGCGATGGCGAGCGCCCGTACTCCGACGACCTTGCGGCCGGGGTGGGCGGAGGCGATGACGGCGAGGGCGTCCTCGTCCTGGGGCACCCCGGCGACGGGGACCACGACGCCGCCGTTGGCGATGTAGTAGTTCATGTACGACACCTCGATCTCGCCGTCGGCGAGGTCGGTGAAGGCCGTCTGCGGGACCTCGATGACCTCCAGGCGGCGTCCCCTGGCATCGGTGACGGCCTCCAGGACGGCGCGGTTGGCGCGCATCCGGGCGTAGTCGGGGTGGCCGGGGTCGGAGGGCAGGGAGACGACGACCGTGCCGGGTGCGGCGAAGGCGCACACCCCGTCGACGTGGCCGTCCGTCTCGGTGTCGTGCAGACCGCCGTAGGGCAGCCAGATGACCTTGGTGATCCCGAGGCGGGCCTTGAGCTCCTCCTCGATCTCCTCACGGGTCATGCCGGGGTTGCGGTTGGGGTGCAGGAGGCACTGCTCGGTGGTGATGAGCGTGCCCTCGCCGTCGACGGTGACGGCCCCGCCCTCCAGGATCATGCCGGAGGCGATGCGGTCGACCCCGAGGTGCTCCAGCAGCAGGGCGCTGATCCGGTCGTCGGCGTCGAAGGGGTGGTGCTTGCCGCCCCAGGCGTTGAAGCGGAAGTCCACCCCGGCGCGCCGGCCGTCCCCGTCGAGGACGAACAGCGGGGCGGAGTCGCGGAACCAGGAGTCGTCGAGCGGCAGCTCGATGACGGTGACCCCCTCCCCGCAGTGGCTGCGGGCGTCTTCGGCGAACCCGGGCGGGGCGACCATGGTGACGGGCTCGAAGGCGGAGATGGCGCGGGCGACGTCGGCGTACTCCTCCTTGGCGTCGGCCAGGACGCTGCCCCACAGGTCCTCGCGGGTGGGCCAGGCCATCAGACAGCCCTCGTGCGCGGACCACTCGGCGGGCATACGGTATTCGGCCATCAGGTGTCTCATTTCTCCGGTCGGCGGAGTCTTCCACCGAACTGAAATTTCAGTCAAGAGCGAAGTCGTGCTGAAGCTCGGGCGCCGGCCGGCCTCAGAGGAAGTAGAGGCGGTTGAGGGAGACCCGGTCCGCCGGCTCGGAGCGCAGGGGCTGCCCGTCGAGGCTCACGAGGCCGCTGCGGGGGTCCACGTCGACCTCTCCGAGGCGGGCGTTGCCGATCATGCTCCCCGGGCCGATCCCCCGGGTGCCGCGGACGGCCACCCGGCGGCGGCGGGTGCCCAGCGCGTCGTAGGGGGCGCCGAAGGATCCGGACTCGGCGGCGGCGCGGCTGACGAAGGCGACGGAGAGATCTGCGGGCGCGGCTCCGTGGGCGCCGAAGAGCGGGCCCAGGACCAGGGGTTCGCAGCAGTCCGTGGCGGCGTTCGGGTCGCCCGTGACCCCGTACGCCGGGAAGCCGGACTTGAGCACCATCTGCGG
>NZ_JZWV01000165.1 GCF_000966975.1 Streptomyces katrae
GGCTTGGCGCCGAAGAACGCCGGGCGCCAGAGCACGATGTCGGCGAGCTTGCCGACCTCGATGGAGCCGATCTCGTGGGCCAGGCCGTGGGCGATGGCCGGGTTGATGGTCAGCTTGGCCATGTAGCGCAGCACGCGGGCGTTGTCGTCGCCCTCGCCGTCGCCCTCCAGGGGGCCGAGCTCGCCCTTCATCTTGGCGGCCATGGCGAAGGTGCGGCGGATGGTCTCGCCAGCGCGGCCCATGCCCTGGGCGTCGGAGGAGGTGATGCCGATGGCGCCCAGGTCGTGCAGGACGTCCTCCGCGCCCATGGTGCCGGCGCGGATGCGGTCGCGGGCCATGGCGGCGTCGCCGGGGAGGTCCGGCTTGAGGTCGTGGACGGAGACGATCATGCCGTAGTGCTCGGCGACCGCGTCCCGGCCGAAGGGCAGGGTGGGGTTGGTGGAGGAGCCGATCACGTTCGGCACGCCCGCCATCTTCAGGACGTTGGGGACGTGTCCGCCGCCGCAGCCCTCGATGTGGAACGCGTGGATGGTGCGGCCTTCGAGGACGCGCAGGGTGTCCTCGACGGACAGGCACTCGTTGAGGCCGTCGCTGTGCAGGGCCACCTGCACGTCGTGCTCCTCGGCCACGCGCAGGGCGGTGTCCAGGGCCCGGGTGTGGGCGCCCATGTCCTCGTGGACCTTGAAGCCGGAGGCGCCGCCCTCGGCGAGGGCCTCGACCAGGGGCGCGGGGTCCGAGGAGGAGCCGCGGGCGAGGAAGCCGATGTTCACGGGCCAGGC